>JBJTOW010000515.1:0-18749 GCA_046074805.1 Planctomycetota bacterium
TCGCAACGCAGATGTCGCGGATTGCGTTTGGTTGTATCCATCAAGAAAAGTGGCGATAAAGTCGCTTGTGAGCTTCGTATCAGGAATATCCCATAGTGTCGCCACAACCTCTCCAACGCCCGCGACGTGAAACGCTTGCCAGAGTCCTGCGACTGACTCGCCCGTTTGCGTGTCGCCAACGCCCGTGCTACACGCCGCCAGCACCACCAAATGGGTACCATGGAGGTCGAGACGCATCACGTCATACGCGGTTACGTTCCCATCATTCCACGCCAATGGCAATTGGCCTCCGTTTCCGCCAGCACGATCAAGCCGATTGAAACCCGCAAGCGCGAACCCAGAACGCATCCAGGGATGTTGGGATAGGTCGCCGTTAGCGGCCAGTTCGAGCTGTTGCCCGACCAGTTGGTCCGGGTTTCCGTTCGCAGCTTTCCCCGGCAGGTAATAACCATGGCTGGAAACAACAGCGATATAAGGTCGTTCGATAGACCGCAAGGCGGCTTCCGAAGCCGCACCTCCGGTGAGTATCACAGCATTATCGCCATCGATTTTTTTCAAAGCCGCGCTGATGACCTCGGTATCGTATTGACCATTACGCAATGGATTAAACTTGTTTTTCATGACCTCAGAAGTCGGCGGCGCGGCGAATTCCTTTTCGGCAGCCTTGGGCTTTCCCCCACCTACCCCTCCCGCGAGTTGCGGAACCAACTCGAAGTCCGGGTCGCCAAACATGACACTCGCCGAAGGAGTCACGTTGTCTTCATGCACTGGCACTAGGTACTGAGCGTTTCGCAATAATACGCTCTCGACCGTTTCGACCAGAAACTCCTTTCCTTGAAATGGCAGAGCAGCAAACGGAGCCATCCATAAAACCGAGTCGGGGAGAAAAAGTATTCGCTTAATTGCGTTGCCGGTACCTTTGAGATGCAAAGGAGCAAGAATCAAATCCGACAAAGCCTTCAACTTCGCTTGAGCACGTTGTTTTGACTCTGGTTCAGAATCGCCCTCAGAATAAAAGCGCACAATCTCCTGCTGCCAGTCTTTCACACCCTGATCAATAGCGGTTGCGGTCCCAAGATCGACGAACCGTAACGCTGGGGAACCAGCGATTCGGTTGGGATAAATGACCCAGGCACCGTACCGCGCGCCACCGGCAATTGGTTTCCCCGAGGTCCATCGGATACGCTCCACTCTTGAGTAAAGAACTAACACATCTCCCTCGGAAAGCCGTTCACGGATCGGAGTCAGTTCCAACCAGCGATGGTCGTCGACGGCATCCTCGCCACGCCACGACACAGCGGCTTTCCAAGCCTGCAATCCTTCCATGAATCGCCACTGTTCCGTCTGCAATCTCTCTCGCGACTCCTTGGAAATCACGGCCGATTCGCTGGAAGATCGGGAGACGAGTCCGAGTTTTTGCGGATCGATTGCCGGTTGTAATTCTTGATCCTGTTGACGAGCCATAATCGCCGGATTGTTGATTGGTTGAACGGCTAACGCGGCCTCGGCCGGGGCGACCAGCGGTGCATTCTCTATCGCCTTTTTGTCGTTAACATTTCGAGCTATCTCACCCATTTCGGCCCGAATCAAGTCGAGTTGCTTCTCGACTGTGGTTCCGAGCAACTGGCGGCCGTTGATCAGCCATGTGGCGGTAAGTTCCACGATGCGTTGATCATTGGGAGAGTCCCAAGCCAAATTGATCGCCGCGTTCATTCGCGGCGCGATATCTATGGCATTAACGAGGTACTGATCGTAGAGGGGGAGACAGACGAGCCGATCGATGTTGCGAGGCCACTCAAGTCTACGATGCCGATCAAAGTGAGCCGCGGCTGCATCGTGTTTGCCAATCGCTGCGCAGGCCAATCCAAGACCATAATCGTAATCAGCCAGCAAAGCATCGCCGGTGTCCTTCCTCGCGTTACCTTTGTGTACGGCTTGAAGGTGCAGCTCCGCAGCATCGATAGCCTGCTTGGAACTTTCGATTTTTTGGCGAGACGCTTTCCACTTGGCGATCGCCAGAAAACCAGCGACTAATCCCAGTCTCTCATCGAAACCTATTTCTTCTTTAGCGATCAAGCGTGCTAAAGCGTCGATTTGACCGCAACTAAATTCCCCCCACGGTTCCTGTTTGCTTTCAGTGGCCAGGCAAGATTCGATGACCTTGGAGTAAGCCAGCAACTCCAGCGAGGGAACTCGCTGTTGTCCATTGGCAATTGCGGCCAATTCTTTCACCAGCTTTGGTGTCTCGTCTCTCAGGGCAGCGAGATCTTGCAGCCGCAGTAATGTCTGAATGATCTTTATGCGGCAATCGGCGATCTTGAAGAGATCCGTGGGTCTGGTTTCGATCGCATATTCGAGCGAATCGCGGAAAGACTTAAGCGCACTGCTATATTGCCCAAGGTTAATTAAAATGAGCCCCTCCGAGTCGCCGCAAAGGACCATAGCTCGCTTTTCGTTGGGAAGGTACTGCCTTGCGAAGAGCTTGGCGAGGCGGATTGACTTCAATGCTTCCGCATAGTTTCGCGAGTTGTCACGTTGGATGGCGCGACCAAGCAAAATGTCGAATACCAAACTTGCATGCGGCTTAATCGCTTCCCGGACCTTGCCGGCGTCCCCGCGGCCAATGGCGGCCGTCCATCCGAGCAACTCGACGTGGGTTCGCTCGGCCGCTGCATCAGCCATGGCGGCGTCGCCGTGGGAGGAAAATCCGCACCAAGCCAGTCGCATTGCTTCAACACGCTCGGCACTGGACTCCAATCTCAAACTAGCATGGGCGTGCGTTTTAGCGGCAAGAAAACATTCATGGGCAGAATTCAACAAGGCGTCGCCAGCCGCGAACATGGGCGCGTTAGCATGCCGTCGGTGCAGCGAGCCTCTCAGTTCGCATACGCGCGACCGCGACTGTACCACCTTGGTCAGAGCCGTCTCAGCCGCTTTGCGGGCTAATGGGACCAACTCCGGATCATCGGCAGCTTTTTCCACGAGATTCATCGCATGGATGGTCTCAGGAAGAAACTGAGCCTTGTCAGGCACCGCGGCGAAAACACCGGACCCGATAGCGACAACAGTAATCGCAACCCTCGAAAACATGGCGGTAAAGCGAATCACTGTAAGCAGGCTTAACGCCATGAGGCCACTCCGACTTGGGACGTTACTTTGGCAGAAACGGATTCAGTTTGAACAACTCGAAGGCGGCCGCTTGGTTTTCAGGATCCAGACTTAAAGCCTCTTGGAAATCGTTGCGGGCGCCAGCGATATCGCCAGCCATCCGTCGCGACAATCCACGTCGCAAATAAATCAAGGTATTACGTTTATTGATGTTGATTGCCCTGGCAAACGCATCTTCGGCAGCCATAAAGTCCCGCTTGTCGGCGAGCCGGACTCCCAAAAACAACCAAGCGTTAGCCCGGCGTGGGGAAATCTTCACACTGTCCTTGAGTTCTTCGATAGCGATATCCTGTGGCAACTCGGGCTGATTAAGCCCCAGAGCGTCCATCCAAATCGGTGGGCTTTCCCCGAATAAGATTCCCCTCGCCTCTCTAAAGGCCGCGTTATCACGCATGTCGCGGCCGACACGCGCGAAGTGAACGCGGGCGAGGCTCAACGGTAGCAGGGGTGGATTGACCAGCTTGACCTTCGGTTGGCGAAGCGTGTCGACGATCAAGCTACCCGCGTCGACGCCGTGAATCTGTCGTACCAGTCCGCTCGGCACGATCTCCCGGTTCACCGTGATTTCGCGTGCGAGAAAAGCTGCGGATTGGGGCACGAAGCGGTACGGAGCCAAGTTCCGTTTCGCCACCGAACCAGCTACAACACGCCCATCCTCATCCTGGCATTCGACAACCACTTCGTCGCCTCTGAACGTCACCACCGCAACTTCCTGCCCGAAGCCTATTCGTGCCACTACGGCGTCAAAGTGTCGCACAGCTGTCTCGCTGACTTGCACCATGGCCGGCTGGCCATGGCCATTTCTCTTAAACACGTCTTCTTCCGCAGGCTCGGCCGCCTGTTTCCGCGCCCGTTCCCTGCGGCAATCAGCCATCCTTAGGCTCGCGTAGCGCAATTGTCCCGCAATTGGAACGCGGATTCGCACTCGGCCGTCTTCTGTAACCGCTAGCAGGGCGCGGGAGAACCCCTTCGACACCTCCGCCTTGTCGCCACCATCGAAAGTCATTTCGGCGGTGGCCGCGTCCACCACAGCCAGTTCCTCAGTCGGCGGAGGTGGCGCATCGTCCGGCATTGGCTCTCCTTGGCGGCCACCTGGCAACAATGAAACAGCTTCGCGATGGACCCAGCCAAGACTTCTGGCACCGGGGGTCTTCGGACCCAGCAGTAGCCAGGGCAATTTGACCGACAGAATGCGATGGAGATCGCGACGACGCAGCGATGTGCCCGCTTTGTTTCCTTCCCACGGCGCGACACCCTCGACCTCAATAACCGCCAGATCCCCTGGCGACGCGTGTGGCCACAAAAAGTCCCGATACTCGGTACCCGACCAATTCGTCGCGTTTGGCACCTCGGGCGGTGGCTTTTCCACGCCTAGCAGCCGATAGATTTCACTCGCCGTTTGATCACCCTCCGATTTCGCGTCGCCATGATTCAGCCAGCGTTTTCCAATCCGCTTATAGCGAGAGGCCCGACTGGCATGGTCAACGAACGCTTTTTGATACAGAGCGAGTGCCGCTGCAGATTTGCCACGCCGTTCTTCCGAAGATGCCAGATACAAATGTGCTCGGGCCAATCCTTCCTCGTCACGCGGATTCACGCTATGCATTGTAGCGATAGCCTCCGCGATCACCTTGCCGGCCGCGTCAAATTCGCCGGCATCAATTTGGCGGATTGCCAATTCCAACTGGAACCGTACGGCCTCGGAATGCGACTTGCCGAAGACCTCGATCACCAACTGGGCAGCTGTCCGCAACCTTGCGGCCGCAGCACAAAAGTCCCCGACTAGCGCCAATGCATACGCCTGCCGTTCGGCGCTCAACGCTTCCTGCCACCGAGCAACGGCCGCTTCACTCAATTGCCGGTCAAAATCGGTGAACGACCTAGGGACCCACCCACTCCAAATCGGGCCGTTCCAGCCGGGAACCTCGATCCGCAGGAACTGCTTGCTTTCTTCGAGCACCTTGCACGTGTGGAAGCGGTCCAGCACCCCTTCGATGTCGCCGCTGAATCGGTCGAATTTGAAAACGGCGCCGGGGGCGTTTTTCACTGTGATTACGCGTTGTCCCTGCGCGCGAGTTTCGCGGCAACAGGTAAAAGCCGCGCCCGCACAGGCGACGACCAGCAAGAACCATCTTGTCATTCGCATACCCATCAATTCAGACATAGCCAATGTCATTCCACAACGCTGTAACACGTCTAGCTAACCATTTTTGGCTGGGACATTAGATCAAAAAGGAGTTAGCTGTCAAGTATGCGATGATTTGGAAAAGGACAGCCTATTCGAGAACGATTCGGCAGAATCGGCATTTTTTTTGAAAACATGCAAAAAAGTGTTTTCGATCTCGATGGCTCGACATAACCGATAAACAGTCCATGCTCGGCGTGGTGGGCTCGATTGGAATCGGCTCGTCGTAGTCAAGTCGCACCAGTGCTATCTCCGATTTTTTTGGAAAACCCCCGCATATTTGCGAAAATCAACCTGTCGTTGGTGATAAAACGCGAGGAAGGGACCTGATCCAGTTGCCGACGCGTTGTTTTTCGATGGCGGCGACTGGGCTGACACGTTTGAGTTCGACTCTTGGAATTCGAAGGAGACCAATCGGATGAATTCGCTTTACTCAGTATTGTTGACATGGGCAACGCTGTGCTTTGTCGCCCTCAGCGGTTTTTCGGATCCGCGGCCGGGGTATGCTGCGGAGCACATGCAGGGAATCGACTATCGGCGACTGCGGCGAGAAGCTCCGGAATTGCTCCATCTGCGGATTGATCGGGTCACCGTCGTCAACAATGGTCGGGATACAATCGAGTACCGAATCGAGGCATCCGTCGATAAAGTTGAACGATCCGGCCAGGGATACAAAAAGGGCGACCGAATGACATTCGAGTCGTACTACGTCAAACCAGAGGCCTGGCGTCGAGGCTTTGCGGGTCCCGAAAGTCCGCCTAAACTTTATCCGGGCTGGACAGGCTGGATTTTCCTAGACCAAAGTCCGAGTGGACAGGGATTGGGCCCAGCGGCCTATGGCCGGAGTTTCCATTACTCATTTGACCTTCCGCCGATGCCCTTGCCCGGAACTCCCGCTGCCAATCAAGGCGGCGTTGGAAACCTCGCTCCGGTTCCCGCCGTTGGGAACGCCGCCAATGAAAAGGCGAATGGCAAGGTTGGGATTGACGAGCTGACGGCCAAACTATCCGAACTGCGGATCAGAACTACCTCGCTACTCGTCGAAAAGGGATATTTCGCCGAAGCGGTCCAGGAATCCGAAGCCATGAGCAGTGACGCGCTGCGCAGCTTGGAACTTCTGATGAAGGGGGATATCGAAGGATGGAAGCGGCACTACGCGGAGACGCTCAAAAAGGCGTTGGAGCGCGACGAGGAGGTGAAGCGGTTGCCCAAGAAACCGACCCGCTAAGACGCCTGCCTTCGAGTTTGCGGTATGACTGACTCAACGCGTTCGTTTACGTTTCGCGTTGCGGCGGAAGCGTATTGCCGCAACACGATCCGTTTCACGTACTCGCGCCATTGCCGTTCCAAATCGGGCCACTCCAGACCGAACACGGGCCGCAGGTGCAGTCCCAAATCCGTGTCGCCCGCCAACCGCGCGGCTCGAAAAAGCTCCGGCAGCTTGGCTCGCAGCGATTCGGCCTCGATCAAAAACCCCGTCAATGTCGCGGCCTGCCAGTAGCGATTCAACGGTATCGCCCGGCCGTTGGCCAACTCCGAAAGCGGCAAACGCAGCGTCGCGTCCCGCATCACCGCCGCGATCGCCGGCTTCAAGTCCTGTTCATGGAATCGCAGCTGATACCGACTCGCCAGGCCTTCTTGAAGCCACTCGCCGCGATTGTCCAGATCGGCACGGACCGAAAGCCACGAGTGGACATACTCGTGCGTGAAAAGGGGCTGGGCTCAGTCTCTTTCCACGATGATGTGGCGATGCCGCGCGCGGTGAATCCGTCCGCCCGCGGTTCCCGAGCGACCTGTTGGAAGAGCCCCGCCAAGTGGGGCGCGAAACGCCGGTACTGCTGATCTTCGGCGAACACTATCAACACCGGCCGGACCGACGGCGGCGCTGCCAACGGAAGGTCGGCGACCCAGGCGGCCTCCACCGCTTCGAGATGTTTCTGATACGCGTCGAGATCGAAATCGGGCGTATCGGTCATGACGAGTCGGGTTGGCGTATCCACCGGTGCCGCGAAGCCTTTGGAAAACAAGCCACCGCCCACACCAGCGCGTATCGCATCGCTCGCCCGCCTTGAATGGTGCCGCAACTCGAGAAATGAAAGCCGCAAAGCTTCAAAGCCAAAACCCTACAACAACGGCCCCAGTAACCGCGCGGTATTCTGAGCCAGCCGCAGAGGCCAGGGGCGGGAACGCCACGCGGCCAAGTCCAGCGGACGGCATTCGGCCGCGTACCCCAACTGCAATGATCGTAGACGCTCGGTAAACGCTACGTCGTAGATCGCCAGCGTGATCTCGAAATTGAGAAACATGCTCCGGGGATCCAAGTTCAACGAGCCGAAAAGGCTAACTTCGCGGTCGACCGTTACGCTTTTCGTGTGCAGGAGTCCCTGCCGATGCTCGAGCACATGGACGCCGGCCGCGACCAAGTCTCCGCGATACGCTTGGCTGGCGTAGCCAACCAAGCGAGAATCCTCGTTCAAGGGCACGATCAATGTGACATTTACTCCCCGCCGCGCCGCCGCGATCAACGCCGCTTGCAGCGGTTCGTCGGGCACATAGTAGGGCGTCGTCAGAATCAACTCGTCCCGCGCTCCGTAAATCACCCACAGAAGAATTTCCTGGATCGAGAGCGGCTGGTACATAGGCCCCGACGGAATGACATGCACCGCCGCGTCTCCAGCGGTGGGAATGCGATGCGCGTCGCCCGTCACCCGCAATTGGTCCAGAGTGTCTCCGGTTTCCAGTTCCCAGTCCTCGAGAAAGTTCACCGCCAGCGCCTGGACGACCGGCCCATGCAGCCGCACCATCGCGTCCACGAACGGGCCGACGCCCCAATTACGCTTGAACGATCGTGGATCGGCGACATTTAAGCTGCCGACATAGCCGACCTCGCCGTCGATCACCACGATTTTGCGATGCAAACGCAAGTCAAAGCGGACCAGAAAAGTCCGCGGCAAGTGCGCCGGCAACGCGGCCACCAGCTCAACACCCGCCGCCCGCAGCTCCCGCGCCCCGCCGCCGCGGAGAAACCGCCGACTACCCACATCGTCGAGAAGCACACGGCATTTGACTCCACGTCGGGCCGCTCGAGCGAGCGCCGCCGCGACCGCGTCCGCGCGTCCTCCCGAGTCCCAAATGTAGAACTCCAAATGAACCGTTCGACACGCCGATTCAATGTCCGCCAATAAAGCTTGGAACGACGCGTCGGCGTCATGCAACAGCTCGATCCGATTGCCTCCTAGCGGTCGAATCGCCACCGCCGACTCGGCCAACCGGGCCAGGGGAACACAACGCGGGGAAATCGCCGCTGGCGGATCGCTCGCGGAAAGCTCCGCCAGCCACTCCTGAAACGGCCCATGCAATCGATAGGCGCGGCGAGCGCGTTTGCCACCCAGACGCAACTCGCCCATGAACAGGTAAAGAAGAGCCCCAAACACTGGAAGGCCGAAAATCACCGTAAGCCAAGCGAGTGAAAAGCCCACTGCCCTCCGACGCATCACCACTCGCAATGCCAGCACAACAAGGACCAGGCTGTAGGCCAGCAGCAGAAACCAAACGCTCCAATGAAATGGCATCAAGGCAGCGCCACCGGAAACTCAGTCGAGTTTCTTTATGCGAATATGGCGATACGACGCCTCCGCTGGCGCGCCGCCATGAATTTGCAAACCGATCACCCCGCGCCGAGCAATTTTATCATCTTTCTCGGTGTAGTCGCATGTTTTAAGCCCATTGACGGAGATCTCGATCTTCGGCCCTTGGCAACGAATAACTAAGTCATTCCAGCCATCCGTTCTCAACACGGCCGAGAGCGGAGCGGGTTCGCTTTCCACGAGGAATTTCTTGCGCCGAGACTCGTCGTACAGCCAACCCCAGATTGGCTTGCCGTTCATTCGCCCCATGTCGCATTGAAAGCCAATCACCTCGTGATGATTCGGAATCCTCGAGCTGCGAAACTGAATTCCGGCGTTTTCGCCGGCTCCCACCAGTTTGGCCTGCAATCGCAACTCGAAGTCGCCGTACTCCTGCGTCGAGCAGAGGAACTCGTTGTTCGGAATTCGCTCTTTCAACGTGCCCGCGACGATCGCGCCATCGACGACGCGGAAAACACCGGCCTTACCTTCCCAGCCCATTAAAGTTTTGCCATCGAAAATCCGTGCGAATCCCGGCTCGACGACTGGTTCCGCAGCGGCGACGATCGGCTCGCTGCTCGTCGAGTGGCCGGGGAACCACGCCATTGAGCAGATCGCAACCGATGCGAACAAGCCGTATCGGACAATAGCGCCCATGCGACGACACAGTCGACGAGCCAAGACCATTGCCGACAGGGACGCTTTTGGCCGCATACCGTCCGGCCAAGAATCGCTCGAAGACAGAGTCGAGCACCCCGCAACAAGGCAATTCATTTCAATTATCTCCCGTTGGAATTTTAGGCTACGTCCCGATCTTCAAACAGGATCAGCGCTAGCAGCAACGCGATCAGCGTGTAAATCCCACCGTAAAGTGCCGAGGTCGCTAGATAAGCAAAAGGCACTGGATAGCCTCCCGAGACGGCCGCTTCTACCCCGAAGTTTTCCAAGTTGGGAAACACGGTTGCGATCAGCTTTCCAAAGAACTGCACAATTTCGAAGCGTCCGATGCCGGACTGTACGATGAGCGGCGTCAAGTTGCCCAGCACATAGATGCTAAAGCAAAGAATCAAGTTGGCCAGCATCGGCAACCGCGTGGAAATCGCGACGCTTATCGCCGTCAACACGATCGTCTGCATGAACGCCAGCAGTAATGGCGGCAGCACGCTGAGCATTTCCATGTGACACAACTGCCAGGTGGCGTCGGCCGCTCCCTCCTTTTGTTCATAGATCGGCTTGTAAGCAAGCAAAACCATCATAAGCACGCCGTGCAGGACAAAGAGCAAACCAACAGTCCAAAAAATCCCGAAGAATTTCCCGGCGATGAACGAAATCCGGCCGACTGGCTTCGACAAAACGGTCAACGCCGTTCGGCCTTCGATCTCGTCGGCGATCTCGGTGCTCGCAGCCCATATCGCTTGAAACATCGCCGCCGTCAGAATCACCAGAATTCCCGACTTCTTCATCGCCTTGATGTCCTCGCCCAGCGTGCTGAAGGGCCAGACCAGAAGCGCGATGAGGGCGACCACTCCTAGCAACGCCAATATCAGGAAGACTGGCTGCGCGGTTTGCGATTTAAAGGTCGCTAGTCCAATCGCCGACAGTTTGGGAGCGGCGAAGCGTGGAACTAAATAAGCCGCGAATAGGAGAATCACCGCGATCGATGCCAACGGGATTGTCCAGACTTCGGGGATCGCCGGCGTCGTGAACAAACTGACCGACAGCGTTGCGGGGCGATCGCCCAGATTTCGCCCATAAATCGCCACCACCTGACGATCTGGCAACGCCGCTGTCAGCCCCTCGGTCGGAGCGAGCCAAATCGACGGTTGGCCGGCCGTGATATCCAGCTTGACTCCACCCGTCTTCGCCTGTTCCGCCTCGGGCGCGACCGTGCGGACTTCCACGTTTTGGTCCGCTTGGAAGTCGATGCGTCGGATTTCATCCCGTCGGAAGCTGACTTTCAAAGTTTCGAACGGAATCGGCGCGAACGCGTCCTTGGCCCGGTCCTCGGATGCCGGCAATGTGAACGACAGTCGCTGGTTGCCCGCGGCGGGGATACGACTAATGCTCAACGCCATTCCGCGTGGATTGTCCGCTACGTAGACCCCAGCCACCGAGAAGACGACGGCGAGTCCACCCAGCACCTGAACGGGAGCCAAGACGCCTTCGCCCAAAGCTTCGCGAATCTCAACCGACCAGCGGCGATTCAGCAACGCGATTATGCCCCAGGCCAAAGCCAGTAGAGCTAGGCCGGCTGCCACACCCACACTCATCATCCAAACAGGGGTCAGCCATTGACGGACCCAAGGTAGGACGGCGGGCAAGAATACGTCGCTCATCTAACACTTCCCTTTGTAACCCACGAAACGCACTTCCAAACACCACGCCGACAAGATGTTGAAGCACTAATCTCCGTGTCACCCAACAAATCGGTCGGGCGCAACACAAAAACCGGCACGATCGCCGGCCGCTTCCGTCCATTCACAATGCCTGCCCCGAATGTATCCCCCAAGGGCGTCTTCCACCGCTCGCAGGAATCCCGTTATTTCGGCTTGGCACCCCTCCGCCAAAAGTTCGACGCGGCCGTCCGACAAGTTACGGACTTCTCCAACAACCTGGAAATCCTCAGCGAGCCTGCGGGTCCGCTGGCGGAAGCCAACCCCTTGTACGTGGCCTGAATACCACACTAAGACGCGTTGCCGATTCGCCATCGCCGCCGCCTCACCACTCACCCACCGCGTCATCTGCGACACCGTCCGAAAAGTTCGTCCCGAGTATAGGCGCCCGCCGCGCCGTCTACCAGTAGCGCCGACTGGACGTTACATTCCCTGCCGCAGGTCGTACCAGCGAATCCATTTCCCGCCGTTCATGAGGAGTCACGCCACATGCCCACGATCCTGGCCAGCCAACTCGAACCGTTCGCCATCGCCCTTCTCAGAGCGGGTGGCGCGACCGCCGACGAGTCGGTAATCGTCGGCAAAAGCCTCGTCGCGGCGAATCTGTGCGGCTACGAATCGCACGGGGTGATGCGCTTGCCGTTTTACATACAGGCACTCAAGGACGGCGAAGTCGTCTCGCAAGCCGAGTTGGCGATCATGAATCAGTCGGCCGCTCGCGTGGTCGCGGACGCCAACTGGGGCTTCGGCCAAGTCCAAGCCAACCGGATGCTCGATCTCCTTTACGCGAGAGTAGCCGCCGAAGGACTCGCGGTTGGCACCATGATCCACTGCGGCCACATCGGCCGTTTGGGCGAATATTGCGAAGCGGCCGCCGCACGTAATCTCGTGTCGATGGTCATGGTGAACTCGCACGGAGCCGCCGTCCGCGTCGCTCCGCCGGGCGGAAAGGCCCCGCGACTCAGCACCAACCCTCTTGCGATCGGCGTCCCGCATCGCGACGAACCGCTGGTACTGGACTTCAGCACAAGCGCGACCGCCGAGGGAAAGGTGCGTGTCAAGAAAATCGCGGGCGAAAAAGTCCCAGCCGACTGGTTGCTCGACTGCGACGGCCGTCCCACCAACGACCCGAATGTGCTGTATCAAAATCCTCCCGGCTCAATCCTGCCGATGGGCGGGGCCCAGGCCTACAAGGGCTTCGGCCTCGGCCTGATGATCGAAATCCTGACTGGAGCCCTTTCCGGCGGCGTGACCGCGCGTCCCGTCCCATATCCCAAGAAGGGCAATTGCGTTTTTATCCTGCTGCTCGACCCGGCCGCATTCGGCGGCGCCGACCATTTCCGGGGCGAAGTCGAACAGTTGGCAGACTACATTCGCGGCTGCCCGCGGATTGACGGCGTCGACCGCATCTTGCTGCCCGGCGACCCCGAACGCGTCGCGATGGCCAAACGTTCCGCCAACGGCATCACACTCGACCAGGAAAACTGGGCTCAGCTCGTGAAACTCGGCGGCAACCTCGGCGTGGCCGCCCCATCCGCCAGTTGAGCCACTCAGTGGTCAACTCTTGGATTTCCGATCCGAAGGACTTCCAGTCCGTCGCACGTGATGTCATGACTGGTACGACGGACTTCCAGTCCGTCGCGAGGTATGCCACAACATGGGAAGGACAACCTTTGTACCTCCTGGAAACCACAAGTCTTCGATTGGACCAAGCATCAGCACACCCATGACGACGCCGCCACTCGCTGAAAGAATTCTACCCGACCTGCCGCAGCCAACTCGCTGTTTGCCAACTCGCTGTTTGCCAACTCGCTGTCTGAAGGCTCGCTGTTCAACGGCTCGCTTTTCGCCAACTTGCTGATTCTCTATTTTCGTTCATCCCATCCCAGAGCTCGACAATCATGGTCAAGACCGCCAGCACGATGCTGCCCCTCGGCACACTCGCCCCGGATTTCTCCCTCCTCAACGTCGATGGGCGAATAGTTAACCGGAGCGACTACTCCGGTCGTCCGCTGCTCGTCATGTTCATTTGCAATCACTGTCCGTTCGTCAAGCACATTGCCGACGAATTGGCTCGTCTCGGCATGGACTACGGTGCTAGGGGCGTGGGCATCGTGGCCGTCAACTCGAACGACCCCAGCACCCACCCCGACGACTCGCCTGAACGGATGGTGCACGAAGCCGAATCTCGTGGGTACGCATTCCCATACCTATTCGACGAAGACCAGGAGGTCGCCAAAGCCTACCGAGCCGCCTGCACGCCAGATTTCTTTCTCTTCGACGCCACACACCGACTCGTCTACCGTGGACAACTGGATGATAGCCGTCCCAAATCCGACGTTCCCGTCACAGGGCGGGATTTGCGAGCCGCGCTGGACGCCGTGCTCGCCGGACACCCCGTGGCCGAGAAGCAGCGGGCGAGCCTGGGTTGCAACATCAAATGGAAACAGGGCGACGAGCCGGAATACTACGATCCGGCGGGCGTGAAGTAGCGTGCGGGAAAGCGAGTCGACACTGCGGCGCGCTCGGAGTAATTTGTCCAGAAAAGCTAAATAATTGTTGTTTGAAAGGGTTTTATGAAGTCGTCGGTACGTTCAAGCATGTGTGTTATGGCGGCAGCCGCCTGCATCGTGGGGGTCGCGGCGAGCGGCGCTCTAGGGTGGCTCGCTCCGAACGAAACCAAAGTCAGCGAAATCGCGCCAGGCGTCTTCTTTCGCAAGGCGCAGACAGAACCTGTGTTCACCGGCTGCAATCAGGGCTGGATCGAGTTCCGCGATTTCGTGCTGGTTGTCGACGCCAACTTTCCTGGGCAGGCCGCTGAGGTCATAAAGTTGATTGGACAGCATACGAAAAAGCCGATCCGCTTCGTCTTTGATACGCACCACCATGGCGATCACGCCGACGGCAACGCCCACTACGCCAAGCAAGGCGCCGCTGTAATCGCGAACGAGCGATCGCGTCCACTGTTTGAAACCACCGGCCTCAAGGGCTTTGAGGGCGGCAAGAAAAGCAAAGCCGCCGAATATGCCGAGCTGCCCTACGAAATGCCATCGCTCTACTTCGATCGCAAATTCGTCATCGACGACGGCACCCAACGCGTCGAATTGCTATTCTTCGGCCACGGCCACACTGCGGGCGACGCGGTCGCGTGGTTGCCCAAACACGGCATCCTCTTCACCGGCGACGCCTGTGTGAACGGTGCGTTCAACTACACGGGCGAGAGCGATACGGCTTCGTGGATCAACGCCCTGACGGGAATGGCGGAATTGCCAATTAAACAAATAGCCCCGGGCCATGGCGAACTGAGCGACAAAACGCTGCTCGACAAACAACGCCGCTACTTCCAGGAATTGAGACTGGCGGTCGGCAAGGCGATTGAGAGCGGCAAGACGCTCGACCAAATCAAAGCGGAACTCGACATTCCATTTTATAAGGAATGGGCGGGTGTCGAGGCGAAAACACGAGTTGAGAACATCGAGCACGTTTACCGCGAGTTGAAGCCCAAGGCTTAAGGACGATGGCCGAGCGTCAACTTTCAAGCAGCGACACCGACACATACCGGCTCGGCGACTTGGATCGACATCCGTGGCTGCGAGCCGTGCATTATTTTCCGAGGCTAGCGTCCACTAACGATTGGGCGCTTCAATATAGCGGCGAGCCGTTTTCGACACCTGCCGCCGCTTCCAACGGCGACAGTGTTTGTGACCACGTCGGCAGCCGCCATGGCGAAGCGGCAGATAGGGAAATCGAAATCGAGAGGGCCATACGGCCGGTTCTGGTACTGACTGGCGAGCAGACGGCTGGACGCGGAAGAGGCGCGAATCGTTGGTGGTCGGCGACCGGATCGCTGACGTTTTCGCTCATCCTGCGACTTCCCAATTGGCTGCCGCCGAATCGACGGAGCGAACTGGCCTTGGTCGCCGGCTTGGCGGTCCGTCACACAGTCGCCGCTCACACTGGAGGTCCGGCGCAGGTTAAATGGCCGAATGATGTTTACGTTGGCGAACGGAAAATCGCTGGAATACTGATCGAGACGGCGGCGACTCGTCCACCGCGGATCGTCGTCGGGATCGGTTTAAATGTCAACAATTCGCTCGCCGACGCGCCATCCGATGTCCGTGCTCGGGCAACTTCCATAATCGATATTGTAGAAGGGCGACTCAGCGATCGAACCGGCGTACTCTTGTCACTTCTTGAGTCCATGCGGTCGGAAATGCTCCATTGGCTCAACGCGGAAAACGTCTCGAACACCGACTCGCCAGATTCCCAAGAGGATGCCAGCCGAGCGGCCTCCCGCTGGATCGCCGAGAGGTGGCAGCCGCATTGTTTTTTGTCGGGTAGAACGGTTCGGGTCGAGTCGGCGGGACGCGTTGTGACCGGTCGCTGCCTCGGCGTTTCGAACGCTGGCGAACTGCAAGTATTTACCGAGGCGGGAGTCGTCGCCTGTCGATCCGGAGTCGTCGCCAGCTTCGATTCGCTTTGACTTGGGACCGTTGGAACGCGATGACTGCCTGATGTCGCGGCCGTTTAACCGAAAGATCTTCTCAGCATTTAACCGGCGAATTTCTTGCCTTGCCACGAATCTCGGCGATCGAATTCGGCCTCGATAGCGATCTTCACCGTCGGTTTGTCGAGGCACCAGGCGGGTCCGACAAAGTAATCGGGCGGGGCATCGCCACTAATCCGTTCGACGACCGTTTCGGGTGGGAGTAACTCGAGGAAGTCGACCAGGGTCTCAACGTATTCTTGACGCTCCATAAGTTGCACTTCGCCCCGCGCGACTTGGTCGGCGAGCGGAGTGTGCTGGACCGCGTACAGGTTATGGACCTTGACGGAGTCGAGTCGCAAACGAGCCATTTCGCGGGCGGTGGCGAGCATGTCGTCGCGCGACTCTCCCGGCAAGCCGAGGATGACGTGGGCACAGATCTCGAATCCGCGGCCGCGACTGCGAGCGACAGCGTCCGGAAAGACTTCGTAATGATGCCCGCGGTTCATCCAATCGAGCGATCGATCATGAATGGTCTGAATGCCGTATTCGACCGACAAATGGGTTCGCGCGGCCAATTCCTGAAGTAGGTCAAGCACGTCGTCGGGGACGCAATCGGGCCGTGTGCCAATGGCAACGCCAACGATTTGTGGATGTTCCAACACACGAAAGTAGGCGGAGCGTAGCCGCGTTACCGGAGCGTACGTGTTCGTGGCTGGCTGGAAGTAGGCTTGGAAATGGTCGCAGTCGTACCGCATTTTGAGCCGCCGGATTCCCTCGTCGATTTGGGCTAGCAGGTCTTGTCGCGGCAGCCGCCGACTTGGGCTGAAACTGCGGTTGTCGCAAAAGGTGCAGCCTCCGATGGCGACGGTGCCGTCGACGTTGGGGCAGGTGAACCCGGCGTCGACACTCACCTTTTGAACTCGGTGGCCAAAACGACGGCGAAGAAAATGGTGATAGGCGTGGTAGCGGAGACCTGCGGCCCGCCAAGCCGACTTGGGCGAACCGTTCTCGACGGCGGTTGAAGCGATTGTTGACGGCACGTGAAGTCTCGATCAATTTGAGAAGAGTAGTACCATTTTACCCAGGTCGATATGATCCGCTTTTGGGAATGATCGACTTCGCTGCCCAGTGGGGCGGTTGGCGAACGTCTGACGCCGGGTTGACCGTTCGCTACCCTGCTACTTTGCCCCTGTGAGGTCCGGTGAGGAGGCGGCGTGACGGAGTTCCCAGTGACGCACAGCGAACCGCCGCCAAACCTCTCGGGAATCTTATCTCCATCGAGTTGGAAGGGAAGAGGTGCAAGGTACAAGGTACAAGTGACAAGGGACATCGGGCCAACATGCCCCGATGAACGGCAATTGACACTCGCAAAATACCACGATCTTCCACCTCCATGTCGGCCACAAAAACCGGCAGCAGTCAAAGTCGACCAACCAGGGGAGTGACGCATGTCAGGTTTGGTTTGGGGTTCGAGGCCAACACCTTCGTTAGGAATGCTCGTGCCGACGGGTGGTGGAGATCCGATTCCGCTGCTGAAAGAGAGTTTGATTGTTGGGCGAGCCGAGTCCTGCGATATCGTGCTGCGGTTTCCCAATGTTTCCTCGCGTCACTGCCAGTTGCAACTCAAGGAGGGGTACTGGGTGGTCACCGATCTGGATAGCCGGAACGGCGTGAAGGTGGTGGGTGAGCGGGTCTCGAGGAAGCGGATCGATCCAGGCCAAAAAGTGTCGATCGCCAAACACGAGTACACGCTGGAGTACTCGCCGGTGGACAATGGCGCGGTAGGACCGCCGCCGATCGAGGACGAAGTCGACCAATTCATGAACGCTTCGCTGCTCCAACGGGCTAACCTTCAGCGCAAAGTCGCGTTTGAAGAAGCGAAGAGGAGCGATGTCAAGAAATCCCCACCCGCCCCACCTCCACCCAAGCCCGGCCAGAAGCGATGGAACTAGTGGTCGTCGGGAACTTGTACTCTGCCCTACCCTCTCCAAAAACCAACAACCTACGCCCGTTCTTCGTTAACCGCGAGCCCATTGCCCACTTTGCCGAGCCTCTGGTACCGTACGAACACGCCTTGTGAAACTAAACTAAATTCTGTTCGGATGTTTGGCTTTTCCGAAGTCTGGCAACTCGAAGGGAGAAAGAAATGTCGGGAGAAGTGTCGAGCGGTGGGCGTAGGGAACCGATGTTGGCGCACATGGTCTACTTCACGTTGAGGGACCGATCGGCGGCGGCGATCGAAGCGTTGGTGGCGTCCTGCCACAAGCATTTGAGTGGACATCCGGGCACGGTTTTGTATGCGGCGGGGACGTTGACGCCCGACTTGACGCGTGAAGTGAACGACCGAGATTTCGATGTCGCGTTGCAGTTGGTTTTTGAAAACCGAGCGGCCCACGACGCTTACCAAACGGCGCCAAGACACCTGGAATTCATTGCGGAAAACAAGCCGACCTGGGCTCGAGTACGGGTCTTCGACGCTGACGTGACATGAAGTGACTTGCCCCGACTTGTTGGGGGCCAAATCCCCCAATTCGACGCAGACAACGTGAGTTCAACGCCTTGCCGCAAAGCGGCAAATGGAGTTTCGTGTCCTTGACCATCTCGGATCGCGCGAACCGTCTGAAACCGGAACTACTGACGGCGGCAGCTTTTTCGTCGTTTTCTTTTTTCTCAGTAGTGTTGAGGATGTCATCCAAGAGCTCGGCGGCGGGGCCGGGCTTGGGTTTGCCATCGAGAGTGACGAAGTCGAGTTGGCGGTCAAAGCGCACGGGCGTTTTAACCCTGGCGGCTTGAGCCGCGTAGTGGCGGGGGCCTCCAGCCCCCCAAAACAAACCCGGGAGCGGGAAACCCCCCCCCCACGACCAGGCGGCTTTCGCCCGCAGCGATAT
>JBJTOW010000516.1:0-3423 GCA_046074805.1 Planctomycetota bacterium
GAGCTGTGGAGCCGCTTGTCAAAATATTGTCGGAGTCGTGTCGCATGTCATATTCCTCGTTTTACTTCGACTCGCTAGTCCACAAATTGCAGTTCGTTGGCCGCAAGCACTGCTTGGCAGTATTGCACCAGCGGCGTCAGCTTGGCGCCATCCCCCATGGGTATCGCGAGGAATTCGGCCGCCAGCGCTATCTCGTCGGTGGCCGGCTCGCGAGCAAACACGGCTCGATAGGCGAGGCGCACTCGATCGGCGATGTCCTGCGGAGCCTCGCGTTCCAGCCGAGTGGCCAGTTCACGAGCGGGCCGGAGCATAAAGTCGCTGTTGAGCACGAATAGTTGCTGCAGCGGCACCGTCGTGACCGTGCGTTGTTCGGCGGCGACATTGGGGTCCGGGAAATCGAACAGACGCAGCATCGGGTTCAACTCGTGACGGCTTACCCGCGAATAGAGCGTTCGGCGGCGATGATTGTTCGACGCGAGATCTTCGCCCGGACCGCCCAACCTCAGGTCAAGCAATCCGGCCGATTGCATCAGCGAATCCCGCCATGCCTCGACGTCCAAGCGGCGCCGATTGGCTCGGGATAGCCAGCGGTTGTCGGGATCCTTCTCCATGTTGTCCGCCGAACGAGCGGCCGAGAGTCCGTAGGTGCGAGAGAGGACCAGTTCGCGTTGCAACCACTTCAACGACCAACCGTTGTCCATGAACCGCACGGCGAGGTCGTCCAGCAGTTCTGGATGGCTCGGACGGGCGCCGAGCGTGCCGAAATTGCTCGGCGTCGATACCAGACCGCGGCCGAACAGATGCATCCACACCCGATTGACGAATACTCGGGCCGTAAGTGGATTTTCGCGCGACGCGACGGCAAGTGCGAGCTCCCGGCGTCCACTTCCCTGCGAGATCGAGGTCGGCGTGTTCGAGCTGAGTACTTCGAAGAACCTGCGCGGGGCTTCGTCTCCCAGTTTCTTATGGTCGCCCCGCAGATGGATTTTGAGATTCTTCGAGTCAGCCTCGGCCAATCCATGGGCGATCGGATACTTCGGACCGATGGCCTGCTTCCGCCGCTCTTGCTCGGCCCGCGCGTCGGCCAACCGCTTTTTCGCCTCATCTCCCAGATGGGCTTCAACCTTGTCCCGGGGAACGGCAAGTGGCGATTTGTCGTCTTCGATCCAATCACGGATCAGTTCCGCCAGTGGCTTGTCCAGCGGCGTCTTCGCGATTTTCGCTCGAGCCGTGTCATCGGGAGCGGCGGCGACGGCCGCCGCATGGGCCGCTTCCAATTCGCGACGCTTCGCGAGCGCCGCCAACAGCGGTCCCTCGACCGCCTGCGCAGCCGCTTCCGCCGCACTCCGAGCCGTGGCATCCGCACTGAGATCGGCTTTGGGATCCTGCGCGGCGATCAATTCCTGCCACGGTTTCAGCAGCGGCTTCTTGGTCGCTTGGTCGGAAGCGAGGAATTTGATCCAGTTTTCGAGCACAATCGGTGGCAACGATTCGGCCTTCGCCACCTCGGCGACCGCGAAGTCGGCTTTAGCCTTGCGTTTATTCATCAATGTCCATGCCGCGACAAGCTGCTTCCCGAGGCTGGCCGCCCAGGCTTCACGCAGGCCACGCGACTCGGCGGTGAGTAGTTCGTTGACCGCCTTCTCCTGTTCCTTGAAGGCGGCTTGGCCCGCGTTGTACCGGTCCACGACGTCTCGGCCCGACAGCGGCAGCTCCTCGTACCGCGTGCTCGCGAAAATCCCCGCCAAGCCGTAATAGTCGCGCACCGAGATCGGATCGAACTTGTGGTCGTGGCACCGAGCACACGCCGCCGTCAAGCCGAGGAATCCACGACAAAGTGTGTCGATGCGATCGTCCCACTCGTCGGCAAGAGCTTTTGGGGCGCAGCCGGCATCGGCGTAGTAGACCGGCCCCAAAGCGAAAAATCCGAGCGCGGGGAGATTTTCCCGCTGGTCCGCCGGAGCCAGCAAATCGCCCGCGATCTGGTGCCGCGCGAACGCGTCATACGGCATATCGGCGTTCAGCGAGTTGACAACCCAATCGCGGTAGCGGTAACCCTCGGGATAGTTCCTGGCTTGAAACGTATGAGCTTGGTCTTCACCGAAGCGAGCCAAATCCAACCAATGGCGTCCCCAGCGTTCGCCTAGACGCGGCGACGCGAGCAACCGGTCGACCAACCGGGACTCGGCATCCGGTTCGGTCGCCGCGAGGAATTCATCCACATCATCCGCCGCCAACGGCAGGCCTGTCAGGTCGAGGGCTAGGCGTCGACCAAGTGTCGCACGATCGGCGTCTGGTGCGGGTCGCAACTTTTCCCGTTCCCAGGCAGCCTGAGCGAACCGGTCGATCGCTCCGCGTCCCCAATTCGCATCGGCAACCGGCGGTGTCGTCCAGCGTGCGGGCTTCGTGAACGACCAGAAGCCGCGGTCGCTCTCGGAGATGGCGCCTTCCACGCGGATTCCGCTCGACGCGACCGTAGGCGGAAACGGCGCGCCCATCTCCACCCACTTTCGCAAGATCGCGATCTGTCCCTCCGCCAGCTTGCCGCTCGGCGGCATTTGCGTCGCGGACTCGTAAGTCACCGCCAGATAAATCAAACTGTCCGTGGGCTTACCCAGCTGGACCACAGCTCCGCTGTCGCCTCCCGCCTGAAGCGCTTCGCGGGTATCGAGACTCAGACCGCCCTTCTTTTGACCTTTGCCGTGGCAAGAGTAACAGTGCTCGGCCAGCAAGGGTCGGACTTGCCGCTCGAAAAACTCGGTCTGCTCCGGCGACAACGCTGCCATCGCCTCTTGTTTCGCGCTGCCCTCCTTCGTGCCGCCCTCTTTAGCGCGGGACGTGGCCGCAGTGGCCGGAGGTTCGGCCGCACCGGCCCGTTGGTCGGCGGCCCCGCCAAGGAAGCTGGCTGTCGGCGGCGCAAGTCCCGCGAGAACCAGGAGTGCGGCGGCAAGCCAGCTTTTGCTAGGAACGAGGAACGGTTTTCGGGGCCCGAATAGAGTGGACGGCGGCTTTTCGATCGGCTTACTGCGGTTGATCGGCGAGCGATTCATGGCATTCACCCTGGCTAGCGGGCGGCGAACGGGACTTGAAACTCTTGAATCAAACCCGTGGACGACTGTAGCCGTTGAGGAATCGTGAGGCGGGAGGGAGCGGGCGGAGGGAAGGTTTTCGGAAGCCAGTTGCGAGTGGTGAGTTGGCAGTTGTCCGTTGCGAGTTGTCCGTTGTCCGTTGTTGGTTGTTAGTACGACGGACTTCCAAGTCCGTCGCCAGTCGTAACAGGCGAGAGACCAAAAACTCCAGCCGCCGGAGTGACTGTGCCATTGTTGGCCATGTCTCCGGCGATCGGCAACCGCTATCCGACAACCGACAACTAGCAACTTCCCCACCTTACCGTCTGGCCGCCACCGCGGCAACCAAACTTGG
>JBJTOW010000517.1:0-8555 GCA_046074805.1 Planctomycetota bacterium
CCGAGATACCGACTTGGTGCCTGATGCGCCATCACTGGAATCTTGTCGTCAACCCGCACAAGGACGGCGAGTTGTCAAGTTTGTCGACTGGCTGACACTCACGCACACCCAGCGATTCCACACCCAGTTCGACAATCCGCACAACGCATCCCCAAACGGAAGGCGATCTGTCAGGCGTTGCGTAGCAGTTTGACTCGTGGCTTTCCCCTTTGGCGGAGGATCCGAGTCAAACCAGATGGTCAAAAAAATCCAGCTTAAAAGCACAATTCGCCCCAAAGGACGCTCAAAAAAGAAATAACGGTTCCTGACACCTTTTTTCTCCGCTTGTGGGCTTCGGCGATCAGGCTTGCAACGCTTACGGCGGCGCGGCATTCTATGAGAAATTGACCTGCCAACGTTGCGGGTCGCGTAGGTCTGCAACTGGCGGAGCGGCAATCATGCGATGGAATGACCGGACGGTTGAAGCGGTCTTGGAAAGGACGTTCGGATCGCGACGCGCGACAACAATGGCCGTCGTGGCCCTGGCGGCCACCGTACTGGGACTCGTCGCCAGTGTTTCGAGAGTGTCGGCGGCCGAACCGACGCCGATCGCTGGCCTTGGTCCGAAGGGGCCTGTCCGAAAACTGCACGGTGATCTGAAGTTCACCGAAGGACCGGCTGCCGACCGCGCCGGAAACCTCTACTTCAGCGACATTCCCGCCGAACGCATCTACAAGGTGGACACCGCCGGAGCGCTGTCGGTATTTCTCGAACCCTCGAAGCACACCAACGGGTTGATGCTGAACGCCAAGGGAAACATCGTCGCCTGCGAAATGGATGGGCGGTTGGTGGAAATCGACATTGCCACCAAGCAGGTCAAGGCGCTCTCCGAAGGCTACGAGGGCAAGCGGTTCAACGCCCCGAACGACTTGGTTCTGGACCAAGCGGGCGGCGTGTACTTCACCGACCCGAGGTTCCGCGCCCCCATGCCGCTGCCGCAGACCAAGGAAGCGTTCTACTATCTTGCGAGCGACGGTCGAGTTACGCGACTGGGCGACAACTTGGCGGCCCCCAACGGCGTGATCCTTTCGCCGGACGAGAAGACGCTATACGTCATTCCCAGCTTGCAAAAACAGATGTACGCCTACCCAGTGCTCGGCCCGGGAAAGCTGGGCGAAGGTCGCGTCTTCTGCGAATTAGCTCAACGCGAACCGGCGGGCAACGGCGGCGGCGATGGCCTGACGGTGGACGTTAAGGGCAACCTCTACATCACCTCGGCACTCGGCCTCCAAGTGTTCGACCCCGCTGGCAAGTCGCTGGGCGTAATCGCGTTCCCCGAACAACCCGCGAATGCGGCCTTTGGCGGCCCCGGCAACAAGACGCTTTACGTTACGGCTCGCACCAGCCTCTACGCCGTCGACATGGACGTAGCCGGCCATGTCTTTCCTGGTAAAAAGTAAAAGCGTTCCACTTCGCTGATTTCTGCGGCGACAGGTTCGCGCCGCACCCGCTTGGCCACCATGGCGACGGACTGGAAGTCCGTCGTACCGCAGAAATCAAAACGCCGGCTCCAGACTCCCGGCTCCAGACTCCAGACTCCCACCTCCAGACTCCCGTCTCCCGTCTCCAGACTCCCATCCCACCCATAAAGGTCCGAACCATGGCAATCCCACTTGATCGACGCACGTTGCTTCGGGGCCTTGGCACTTCCTTGGCGCTCCCGTTGCTCGACGCCATGGGCGACTATTCCAGCTTGGCGGGATCGGCGACCGCCGCCGAAGCGGCGGCCGGTTCCGTGGACGCGGCGGTAGACCCGAGCGTGCCGTTGCGGATGGCGTTTCTGTACGTACCCAACGGAGTCCATATGCCGGCGTGGGTGCCAGAGCAGGAGGGGGCGAGTTACGAGCTGCCTTCGATTCTCGAACCGCTGGCGGAACTCAAGGGCGACTTCAGCATTCTCTCAGGACTGACTCACCAAAAGGCGAACGCCAACGGCGACGGTGGCGGCGATCATGCGCGGGCCTTAACGACGTTCCTTACCGGTACGCAGGCGAAAAAGACGTTCGGCGCCGACATTCGGGCGGGCGTTTCGGTGGATCAATTGGCGGCGGCCAAAATGGGACGGCGGACGCGGTTCCCATCGCTGGAACTGGGAGCCGACGCGGGCGGTCAGTCGGGCAATTGCGACTCGGGTTACAGCTGCGCGTATTCCTCGAATATGGCTTGGCGAAGCGACACGCAGCCGGTGCCCAAGGAAACGAATCCTAAGCTGATTTTCGAGCGACTGTTCGCCAACGGTCGCGAGGGGGAATCGGCGGAGGCGCGGGCGAAACGCGAACGCTATAACCGCAGCGTGCTCGATTTCGTCCAGGACGACGCGCGGCGGCTCCAAGGGCAGCTTGGAGCCGGCGATCGGCGGAAGCTGGACGAATACCTTAGCGCTGTTCGGGAGCTTGAAGTGCGGGTCGCTCAACAGTCCAAGGCGATCGATGCGAAGTCGCTCGGGTTCGATCCGCCCAGCGGCGTGCCAGGCAGCTACGAAGCACATTTGCGAATCCTCGCCGACCTGATGGTGCTCGCCTTCCAAACCGATATGACCCGCGTGTCGACGTTCGTTTTCGCCAACGAGGGGAGCAATCGCAGCTACGCGTTCATCAACGTTCCCGAGGGGCACCATGACCTGTCGCACCACGGCGGCGACAAAGCGAAGCAGGAAAAGATCCGCCAGATCAATCGTTTCCACACGACGCAGTTGGCGTATTTCCTGCGCCGCTTGAAGAGCGTCCGCGAGGGCGACTCGAATCTGCTTGACCGCAGCATGATCGTGTACGGAAGCGGCATCGGCGACGGCAACGCCCACAACCACGATAACCTGCCGATCTTGCTGGCGGGCCGCGGCGCGGGGGCGCTCAATCCGGGGCGCCACGTCAAGTACAACAACGGCACGCCGCTTACCAACTTGTATCTAGCGATGCTCGACCGCTTCGGCGTCCGCAACGAGAAACTGGGCGACAGCACAGGCCGGGTTGCGAACTTGTAAAGCCGACCCAATCGGCTTGAACCAGCCCGCGCGAATTGACTCGCCGAGGCTCTGTCGACATGACGGACGGCAGGGCTTGCGAGTCTGGGCTGGGGCTATTCCAACTGGGCACGCTGCCGGCGGACCTGTCTCGCAAGAGCATCAAGCTGTTCGGGTCCAACGTGATGTCGGCGTTTCCGGCGATCGTGCCGGCCACGTCGGAGTCCGCCAGTTCCGAACTTGCTCTGCGGGCGTCGCTTTCGGTGTAGGCGACTAGGACGATGCGTGGCGCCATGAGGATCTACCGTCGACACCGTCAGCACGCAGAGTGCCGCGAGTGACCTTCGATTGCTGACACTAGGCCACGGAAATCCGACAACCGACACCTGAAAACCACCTCCCAAAAACCAGCCGTAAAAAACCCATGCCTCCCGCTCCTTCCGCTCTCGACCGCGCCCGCTTGCGTTGGGTATGCGATAGCCGCGACTGGGATTTCGAAACGACCAACGACTTGGCGGACATGAACGACATGGTCGGGCAGAGTCGCGCGTTGTCGGCGTTGAACTTTGGCACGGCGATTCGCCGCGAGGGGTATCACTTGTATGTGATGGGCCCGCCGGGGATTGGGAAGCGGACGGCGGTGATGCAGGTCTTGGCGAATCGCTCGTCGAACCAGCCGACGCCGTCCGATTGGATTTACGTGAATAACTTGGACGACTTGCGAAAGCCGCGAGCGGTTCCGTTGCCGGCGGGGCGTGGGGTGCGGTTTCGCCAGGATGTCGACACGTTGATCGACGACCTGACCAATGCGATCCCGGCAGCGCTGGAGACCGATGCGCACAAGACGCGGTTGCAGGAGATTGAACGCGAGCAGGTCGAGCGGCAATCGGCGGCGTTCGCCGGTCTGGCCAACGAGGCCAAGTCGCGCGGCATCCAGCTCATTCGCACCCCCGGCGGCTTCGCGCTGGCGCCACTCAAAAATGGCGAAGTGCTGAGTCCCGACGAGTACCAAGCGTTGCCGGAAGGCGAACGCGACGAGATTCAGCGGACGGTCGCCGAGTTGCAGCGGAAGCTGCAGGAGCTGATCGAGCAGGTCCCGAAGTGGAACAAGGAGACGCGCGACAAGGTCAAGGAGTTGAATCGCGAGACGGCGCGGCTGGCGGTGGGGCACTTGCTAGCGCAGATCAAAGAGAAGTACGGCGACTTGCCGCCGGTGCTCGCCTACTTGGAGGCGGTGGAGAAGGATGTCGTCGAGCGGGTCGATGAGTTCCAACCGCAAGAGGAAAGTCCGGTGACGTTGTTCGGCGGCGGCCCGCAGAAGCCGACTCTCGAAGACTACGAAATCAACTTGCTGGTCGACAACAGCACGACCTGCGGGGCGCCGATCCTGTACGAGGACCATCCGAGCTTCCACAATTTGCTGGGGCGGGTCGAACACGAATCGCACATGGGAGCGCTGACCACCGACTTCACGCTCATCAAGGGCGGGGCGCTGCATCGCGCGAACGGCGGCTATTTGATTGTCGACGCGTTGCGGTTGCTGCAGCAGCCGTTCAGTTGGGAAGGTTTGAAACGCGCCTTGGCGTCGAAGTCGGTCAAGATCGAATCGCTGGGCGAGATGCTCAGTTTGATCAGCACGGTGTCGTTGGAACCCGAGCCGATCCCGTTGGACGTGAAGGTCATCCTGCTCGGCGATCGAATGCTGTACTACATGCTGCACGAGTACGACCCGGACTTCGCCGAGCTCTTCAAGGTGTCGGCGGACTTCGACGAGCATCTGGATCGCACGCCTGAGAACACGCGGCTGTACGCCCGGTTTCTCGCCACGTTCGCGCGGCGGGAAGGTTTGCGGCCCCTGACACGGACGGCGATCGGGCTGGTGTTGGAACAGGCGGCGCGGGTCGCCGAGGATGCTGGTCGGCTTTCCACCCGCATGCGGTCGCTCGCCGATTTGTTGCGGGAGGCGGATCACTGGGCCGAAGCGGCGAACGCCGCCACAATCGCCGAATCGCACATTCAACAGGCGATCGACCAGCAGTTGCATCGGGCCGACCGGATTCGCACTTTGATCCAGGACGAAATCGAACGCGGCACGATCTTCATTGACACCGACGGCGCATGTGTGGGGCAGGTGAACGGCCTGTCGGTGTTGGAACTGGGCGACACGCGGTTCGGCCAGCCCGCGCGGATCACGGCGACCGCTCGGCTGGGACGCGGCGAGGTGATCGACATTGAACGCGAAACGAAACTCGGCGGCGCCATCCATTCCAAGGGCGTGCTGATTATTTCCTCGCTGTTGGCCTCGCGCTACGCGCGGAACCAGCCGCTGCCATTAACGGCCAGCTTGGTGTTCGAGCAATCGTACGGCATGGTGGATGGCGACAGCGCGTCGGTGGCGGAGTTGGCGGCGTTGTTGTCGGCGCTCTCCGGTATTCCGATCCGTCAGGAACTCGCCGTCACTGGCTCGCTCAACCAGCTCGGCCAAGTCCAGCCGATTGGCGGCGTGAATGAAAAGATCGAAGGCTTTTTCGACGTGTGTCGCCGCCGCGGTTTAACCGGCCGCCAAGGCGTATTGATCCCGGACGCGAACGTCCGCCATCTGATGCTGCGGCGGGACATCGTCGAGGCGTGCGGGGCGGGCCAGTTCCATGTTTATCCGGTAAAGACGCTGGACGAAGCGCTGACGCTGTTGACGGGCGTGGACGCCGGAGTGGCCGACGCGCAAGGACGCTTTCCCGCCGGCAGTGTCAACGCGGCGGTGGAAACTCGCGTGCAAGAATTGTTGCAACTGCGTTCTCGGTTCGGTGGTGAAACCAAGAACGAAGGCCGTCCCAGCCCTCTGCCGGAATGAAACACGCTATGTCGAATCCATCGGAAGCTGATCCACCCTCGTTTCCCGACGTCGATCCGTCCGCCTCTGAGCTGTCCGCTGCGGACACGGACACACCGCGCTCGTTGAGTCACTGGCGAGAACGAGGCGGGCGACCGGCGCGGGTGTTGGTGGCTGTCGATGGTTCGCCGGACGGGCGGCTGGCATTGGAGTTAGCCGCGTTGTTGGCGGCTCAGTGGCTGGAAGCCGAGGGCGATGGCGGCGCGACGGCGGTCGCCGCTTCGTCCGTGAACCGGCTCGTGGAGCTATGTGGGGTGTACGTCGAGGACGACGCCTTGCGCTGCGCGGCGGCCTTGCCGTTTGTGCATGAGATCGCTTTGCATTCCGCGCGGACGCGGCCGTTGACCCTCGGAGAGCTCGAGCCGCGATTGGAGCGAATCGCCAGCCAGCTCCGCGAATCGGTGGCGGCGGCCGCTCGCGAGTTGTCCGTGGAATGGTCTTTTACCGTGCGTCGGGGACGGATGGCGCAGGTGAGTTGGGAGTCGACGGGCGACGCCGATTGGGTTGTGGTCGGCGGTCACAGCCTGGGCCCGACATCGTCCCGTCGTGGACCAACCGCGAGCCGCATCAGCTTGTCAGCGAGCCATCGCCGCACCGATATGGTCGCGAGCCGTCAAGCGGAGCGTCCGCCGTTGTTGGTGGTGCACGATGGGTCGGAAACGAGCAGTCGGTTGTTGGAACATGCCGCTCGGCTGGCGACCCGCCGCGGCGCGCGGCTAGAGCTGTTTCTTGCTCCGTCCCGCAGTGCGGCGCCAAACGGGACTGCCCCTGACTCGACGGAATCGACGCATGGATTGGCGTCCGCGGGGCCGATGGCGTCGACGGTGTCATTCGCCGCGCTTCAGCGTCGAGTGGTCGCGGAGTTGGCGGAAGCGCGGGTGGCGGGAGTGGTCCATCCGCTCCCGCTGCGCACAGCCGCCGATGTATTGGCAGCGGCTCGTTCTTTTCGTCCCCAGCTAATTCTGATCCCCGCCGCCTGCGGCCTTGTGGACGAACGCTCGCTGGAACGTTGGGTGCAAGACCACGACTGCCCGATCGCGCTACTTAGTTAGCCGCTCGCACGGTGGGCCAGCCTGCGGGCCAGCCTGAAGGCTCCGGCCCAAAGCGAACCGTCATTTGGCGTTGGCGAGCTTTTGGAGCCACACGAGCGACTCGGTTTGCCAAGCGTCCCACATGGGGCCTTTGTAACCGTTCAAGCCATGGCCGCCGGACGGCAGTTCGAGATAGCGGCTTTCCACGTTATGCTTCCGCAGTCCCTCGTGGAACACTCGGCTGTTGGCCGGTGGAACCGGTTTGTCATCAAGCGCGTGGGCGAGGAAGGTCGGTGGAGTGCGATCTGTGATTTGCGATTCGTTCGAGAATCGCTGAACGATTTCCGCGGATGGGTTGGGGCCGAGTAGATTGCGTTTCGAGCCTTGATGCGTGAAGTCGCCTGCCATGCTGATGACCGGATAGACCAGAATGGCGAAATCAGGTCGGCAACTGGCTTTGGCTACGGGATCGCTGGCCGCCGGATCGCCCGCATCGAAGTGCGTGGCGGCGGTCGAAGCCAAGTGTCCCCCCGCCGAGAACCCCATGATGCCGACTCGCTGTGGATCGATTTTCCACTCGACAGCGCGGGCTCGCACCGTCCGCAAAGCCTGTTGGGCGTCCAGGAGTGGAACCTCACACCGGCCGGCAGGCAGGCGGTATTCGAGTACGGCGCCGGTGATGCCATGGCGATTCAACCAAGCCGCGATGCCGTGCCCTTCGGGACCAACCACCAAGCCGCCGTAGCCACCTCCCGGACAGATAACGATTGCCGGTCCACGCGGTTGCGGAGCTACATGCACGGTCAAAAACGCCTCGCCTTCTCCCGGAACTCCGGGAGCGGTGGGCGCACGGCCTCCCCATAAAGCGATCCGTGCGGGCTTCGCGGCTTGATTCTCTTCGGCGGCGGGGACTTGCCGCGCCGGCCCAATCGCCGTGACGAACAGGCTGACGATGCCCGCGAACAGAAGGGCGAGTGCCGTGCCCGCATCAGGCGAAACACGGCTCATTGTCGTCGATCCCGCTGGCGTGCCCTGTGATGAACGCCAGCTCTTCCCAACTTCCATACTCATGACGCGACTCCAAGGAGATAACGGGCACAAGCCAACCGCTTGGCCCATTGCGGCATGATAATGCGCGCCGGCGTCGCGGCGGACTAGAAGAAGCGGAACTTGCTAGAAGCCGGTTTTGTGGTTACGCCGGTGAGTTGGATGTCTTTGCCGCTGGAGCCGAGAGTTAGGTCGCCGGTTGTCTCGTCGAACAGGATCGCGTCGTAGTCGCCGCCGTATCCGATCACTTGCAAAGTGTCGTCGGAGTAGTCGGCGATAATGTCGAGTTCATTGCGGTCGGTCGTGCTGTAATCGAAGCGGAACACGTCCAGGCCGCCGCTGCCGGTTAGCGTGTCTTGTCCCAATCCGCCTAGGATGGAATCGATTCCATCGCCGCCGAAGATTTGATCAACGCCGGCACCGCCGTCGAGGTAGTCATCGCCACCGTGTCCATAGATCGCGTCATTGCCATTGCCGCCAAAGATCGAGTCGTCGCCGGAAGTGCCATGAATCGTGTCGTTGCCGCTGCCGCCATCGATCGTGGTGACGTCGTAAAGTTGGACGAAGGTGGTCGCGCTTGGGTCCGCGC
>JBJTOW010000518.1:0-6299 GCA_046074805.1 Planctomycetota bacterium
TTTCGGCCTCAGCTTCACCGGGCAGATGAAACCTGGTGGTTTCAGCGCCAACACCGAGCACTGCACTTGTTTCAAGATCAGCTCGGAAGTGTTTCCCATCAGGAAGCCCGACACGCCGGCACGGGCGAGCGTTCCCATCACCAGCAGATCGGTCTGGTTCTCCGCCACGAACTTGGGAATCTCAACCGTGGCGTCGCCCCGCACGAGATGCGTGCGTTCCTGCCCACCCGCGAATCCAGTGCGTTCCGCGAGTTTCCTCAGACAGTCGCCACGCTCCTGGTGCATCATCGCCTGCAGCGCTTCGAATTCATGCGACTTCATGTAGTCCTGCACAATCCGCTCGCCGTAGACGCTCCAGACATGCAGGAGATCCAGTTGCGCTTCGAAAGAGTTGGCAAGCGACATGGCGGTCCGCACGATCGACTCGTCCAACTCTGGGTGCTGTGCCTTCTCGGGATTGGTGTCGACCGCCGCGACAATCTTGCTGACAGGGCCTTCCTGCGCCGAGTTCACCAGCCACACTGGACAGGGGCAAGCCCTGAGCAGTTCCATGGCGGTTGATCCGAACAGCCCCGTCCGCAAACTGTGCTGGCCCTTCGTTTCGCGGATCAGAAGATCGCATTTGCTGCGAAGAACCTGTCGAATCAACTCGTCGGACGTGCGTCCCACAAGCACTCGATAGCGGACATTCAACTTGCGGCGGCGGAGCGAAGCGGCCAGCTTTTTCAGCCGCGCGGTTTTCTCCCGAAGCAACAACTCGTGGATGTGCTCCGAGTCGTTCCAGGACAGTTTTTGGGCCCAGTTCAGTTGCGGTAGGCCGTCGGCGAGCAGCAATTGCGCTTGGTTCAATTCGGCCAGCCGCGCGGCGCGTTCGACGACCGGCACCGACAAGCGAGCGGTGTCGACAGCCAACAGGATGCTTTTGCACGGGATCATGATGGGACTCCTCGTCGGAAGATGGGCTGCGGACCGTTTATTGCGACAAGAAAAGCGGCAGCTTCGCATGCTGCATCACGTGCAACGCGGTCTCTCCGAGAACGCGTCGTAAGAAGAAGTTCTTCGCGCTGTTGCCCATGACCAGCATGTCCGCTCCCCAATCGGCGGCGACCGGCAGGATCTGATCTTTGGGCGAACCCGGCACGTGGATCATTTCGGGACTGAAGCCATGGGCGCGGCAATATTCCTCGGCGCTGGCCAACAACCGCGCGGCCTTCTCCGCCGTGTGATTGAACACCACCACCCGCAGCGTTGCTCCCCGGAATGGGCTGGCTTGCAGGAACTGGCGCATCGTTTCCGCCGACTCCATCGAGCCGCTGTAGCAAATCATCGCTCGACGAATCGGACGGTACGCCGCCGGCACGGCCAATAAAGGCCGCACACCGCTGGTAAGCAGCCGCGCCAGGATCTCGCCCGCTTCGCTCTGCGTTTCCTCGACAAGTCCCGATTCGAACACGCCGCGCAGGCCGCAAATCGTCAAGTCGTGGTAGCGAGCCTCGGAAATGAGCAGGTCGAACGCATCGCGGCGTTCTTCCCGCTTCAGACGGTGACGCACCGACGCCTCACGCGCCGCCTGCGTAAACCATTCGACCGAACGCTCAAGATGCGTGTGGGCTTCGCGCTGCCGAGTTTCGCGGAGTTCGCGGGCCGAATCGCCCGCGCCCAACGGCACGGGGCCGACCCAGTCCATCGTGTCGACGGCCACCACCTTCACGCCAGTTAACTCGGCATTGTATCGATCAGCCAGTTCCACGCCGTATTGAATCTCAGCGCGAACTGATTCGGAGCCGCCGAGGCCCAAGAGGATGCGACGGATCATGGGTTGAATCCTTCTCCTGTTGCCAATAGTCGCCCGCCACCTGCGGGCCGCCCAGTTCTTCCCGGCAAATAGCGTACCGCAGTCGGGGAAGTCGTGGGGAAGCGTAGCGTACCAAATCCGCTAATAAGCCACGAGCCGCGCGATGTGCGGTATCGATCATCAACCCGACCAAGGCGCGCGGAATTGCGCGCGGCGTGGGACGGGCCACTGCACATGGCAGCGCAGCCCGTGAGTTTCCCAAGGGAGTCGGGAAGTTGAAAAACCGGCCGTTTGGCGGCCGGAACTGAGTCGGCCGCTGGAAATTCGGCGCGCCATAGCGCCGCGGCGCGCCGCTTGCTCTACACTCTTCCCGCGATCAGCCCTGCCAACGACAGGCACGATGGCGGGCATTTCCCGGTTACGGGGCACCCCTGGGATCGCCCCACTTATACAGGAGGCGTGGCGATGAACTTCAAGAAAATCCTCGTTTCGACCGACTTCTCGTCGTGCAGCGACGCGGCCCTCACCATGGCCACCGCGCTCGCCCGCGACTCGGGCGCGACCCTGCTGATTGTCCACGTCGAGGAAATTCCGCTGGCCACAGGCAGCGCGGAATTCCTGTACAGCGTCCCCGAACCGAATACCCAGGAATTGAAGCGGTTGCTGGCGGATGTCAAGCCGCGCGATCCGCGAGTTGCATACGAGCACCATTTGCTGGCTGGCGACCCTGCGGAAGCGATCATTCGCACGGCCGAGCAGGAAGGCGTCGACATCATCGTGATCGGCACGCATGGCCGAACCGGCTTGACGCGGTTGCTCATGGGAAGCGTCGCGGAAGCGATTGTGCGGCGATCCACCTGCCCGGTGCTCACCGTGAAACAGCCGATGCCAGCCACTGCGCCGGCCGCCGAGACAGCCTAGTGCTTTCTAGTGCTTTGTCGACTCTTCATGTTCTGGTACGACGGACGTCCAGTCCGTCGCGATGCGTGCCGCGAAAAGACAAGGAGTTCATGCCATGTTCCACCGATTCCAGTCGCCACTGGGCTATTGCACGGCCCTCGCCGGCGGCTCAGCGGTTGTCGCGCTCGTTGTAGCGCTCGCCGCGTTTCCGTCCGCGAATCGAGCTCAAGAGCCGAACAAAGTCAGTGAGTTCATGCGGGCGAAACTCGTGCATTCGCAAAAGGTGCTCGAGGGCTTGGCCGTCGAGAACTTCGACCAGATCGCGAAGAACGCCCAGGATTTAAGCCTGCTTAGTCAGGCGGCTACGTGGCAGGTGCTGCAAACGGCCGAGTACCGCGACCGCAGCACGGAATTCCGCCGCAGCGCCGACGCCCTTGCCGAGGCCGCCAAAAAGAAAAATTTGGAGGGCGCGGCTCTGGCCTATGTCGACATGACGATGAAGTGCGTGAACTGCCACAAGTATGTCCGTCAAGTTCGCATGGCCCGCGCCCCCGCGCCGCTCGCCGAACAGCTCGCGCCCCGCGTCGCCAACTCGCCCGCCCGTTCCGCTCGCTAGGCCAACGCCGGAGAGAATACCCATGCCCTGGGGCCCAAAGCAAACCGTGCTTGTGCCGATCGATTTTTCTCCCGAATCGCTGGCGGCTGTTTCCACCGCGTTGGAAATCGCCGCCTCGCCTGGCGGAGTCCACATCATTCACGTGCTCTCCGAACTCTCCCCCGCCGAGCCGATCTTGATGTGGGAGGAATACGAAAGTGGAAAGCGTAAAGAGGCGGCGTTGGAAACGCTCTCGAACCGGTTGGCGGAAGCCGGTCTGCCCGCTCTCAAATGCCACGTGTTCATCGGCGATCCGGGCCAAGAGATCGCCGCATTCGCCGAGCGATTGCATGCCGACTTGATCGTCATTCCGTCGCACGGCCGAACCGGTATCCGACGGCTACTGATCGGTTCGGTCGCTGAACGCGTTATCCGGCTTGCGCAGTGCCCAGTACTGGTAATGCGGCAGTGACCCGCTGGCGGTTCGCTTCCACCGCCAGACGCTCGTGCGATTCGTCCATCAATTCGTAAAACACGTTCCGCTGACGGGGCGTGTACCCTAGCTCTTCGATGGCGGAGCGAATTTGATCGAGCGTGAGGAAGTGGACGGTGCCCGCTTCCGCGACGACATTTTCCTCGATCATCAAGCTGCCCATATCGTTGGCGCCGAAAAGCAACGCCAACTGGCCGATCTTCAATCCCTGAGTCACCCAGCTGGATTGGATGTTCGGGAGATTGTCCAGGTAGAGCCGCGACACGGCCTGGGTTCGCAAGTACTCAAACGGACTGGCGGGCGGTAGATGGGCCAAATCCGTATGCTCGGGCTGGAACGTCCAACAAATATACGCCGTGAAGCCGCCTGTCTCGTCTTGCAACTGCCGCACGCGTTCCAGGTGCTCGACACGTTCCTCCAGCGTCTCGACGTGTCCAAACATCATTGTGACGCTGCTTTTGCCACCGAGCTCGTGCCAGACCCGCATGACGTTCAGCCAATCATCGGTCATGACTTTGCCACGGGTGATCGCCGCTCGGACGCGGTCAACGAGGATCTCGGCGCCGCCGCCGGGGATACTACCGAGGCCAGCGGCACGCAATCGTTCCAACACGACGCGAATCGGCAGCTTGCTGACTTTCGTAAAATGGTGCAACTCGGGAGGACTGAACCCGTGTACGTTCACCTGCGGAAAGCGGCTCTTGATGTCGCCCAGCAACTCCTCGTACCACTCTAGTTTGAACTCGGGATGCAACCCGCCTTGCATGAGAATCTGGTCGCCGCCGAGGGCCACCGTCTCCCCGACCTTTTGGAGCAATTCCTCGCGCGGCAGCACATAGCCTTCCGGATGCTTGGGCTTGCGGTAAAAAGCGCAGAAATCGCACACCGCCGTGCAGACATTGGTGTAGTTGATATTGCGATCGATGTTGTAGGTGCGGACTGGTTCGGGATGAAGCCGTCGCGTCACGGCGTCCGCCGCCCTTCCCAAGGCCGCCAAGTCCCGCGAGCGCATCAAGGCCACGCCCTCTTCGGGGGACAGGCGTTCGCCGGCAACCGCTTTCTCTAAAATTTTCGCCACCGACGCGTCGCGTTGGGCAATCATGACAAGTCCAATCCCACCAAAAGCCTTGAGTAAATAAGGGAAAGGCTTGGCACCGTTCTTAGCCAACGCCACCCATGGGTTCAACTCGACGCCATCGCCCGCGGCCGGGGACGATCCGGCGGGGCTAACCCTAAGGCCACCGCGTGTTGGCGGAACAGCTCGAGCCCGCGTCGTTCACGCTCGCCCAAATGGAAGTGCAAGTTATCGCGGAAATACCGCAAGCAGAGATCTTCCGGCAGCCCCGCGTCCACGGCCGACTCGCGAGCTACCTGACGCATTTCCCGCACGCCGGCGTCGCGAACTTCCGCCAGGACCGCTTCGAGTCGCTCGCAGTCCACATCGGGCCTCGCCACCCACATGGCGAAGACGAACGGCAACCCCGACCACCGAGTCCATTCTTCGCCGAGATCCCATTCCACGACAAACGACTCGCGAGGAGGATGCATGGCGCGATCGCCGATCAACAGAATCGCGTCCGCACGCGTGTCCTGCGTTCCCGACCCAATCGGCAGACGCTCCAACCGGGGACGCAGGTTGAAACGTTCACGAAGCAGAATCCGCAGCAGCGACGCGCTCGTTCTTGACCCCTCATCAAGGGCCAGCGTCTTGATTTGGGGGGGCGGCACCCTCGAGTAGAGCTTGACGCTCAGCACCGGCCCTCGGCAAGCGATGCACGCGTCCGACACAATCGAGTAGGCCGGATCTTGGAAGTACTCGATGCAGGGAATCAACGCCACATCCAATTGGCTTGTGGCAAGCCGGTCCGCGAGTCGGCTGGGCAGATCGAACATCAAATCGATCTCAGGAGCCCGCTCGGCGAGCCCGTAGACAAGGGGCCGCGTGTTTAAATACGAAACAGCCCCTACACGGAGACGGCTGAAATTACCCATCGCGAGCCTCCTTCGGCTAACACCCGGCCGGTCGCCGTGGGCCAAAGGTTCGAGCCATTCCAGCTAGCGTGCCCGGATGAGGAATTATAAATCGGCTGGCGACACCGGCAAGGCCGCGGCGGATGTGGAGTCCGCTCGGCCCGCCAGTTGTCTCGCAACGACTGCGGCTCGAACCCCGCAGCCGGGATAATTCCCGCAGACACCGCTGGGCGATAACTCGATTCCGCCAGTTCGACGCCGACGACCGACATTCTGGCAGTGGCGTCACCGATGGCAGCGGTCATGGGTCTCGTGGCGTGTCGCCTTATCCATGGTCATCGCCGGGACTTGTCGCGTCCGATCAACGTTGCTCTAATGCCGCGCGCTATCGCCGTGCTAGAACTGGTGCGCGATTTGCTGTCGGCAGTGAATGCGTCGCGGGGCTGCCATTTTGGCGGAAACGCAGGAGAGGATGACGACAATGAACGCCAAGAACAACACGACAAAGTCCGCTCGCGATGACGCGGGCGGAGATGGTTCGAAGA
>JBJTOW010000519.1:0-6205 GCA_046074805.1 Planctomycetota bacterium
TGCCGAAGGCGGCGCCGACTCCGCAAACTGCGCGGCGAGAAGCGTCCACAGCACGGCGGCAACGAACGGGACAAACACCCGGGTGACGAACGCCCGGGTGAAACTCGCTAGTAACACCAACGGTTCATCAACGAAAAGGACAGGGCTTTGTCCGATCATGCTCGAATCTCCAAGCCGGTCAGAGTTCCGGTGCTTGTGCCGAACCGATCGATCTCCAAACCGTGGTTGTGGAGGATTGAAAGCAAGAGATTCGCGGCGGGAACTCGCTTGCCATTCGCGTCCGAAAAAACTCTGTGTTCGCCATGCCGGAATCCGCCGCCCGCGAGCACCAGGGGCAAATTGCGTGTCGAGTGCTCGCCGGTCGCCATCCCGCATCCAAACAGAATCGAAGTATGGTCGAACAGCGTGCCACCGCTGAGCGGATCCTCTTGGGCCTTGAGCAAATCGATCAGCCGCGCCATGCGGGCTATCTGGCCGCGTTCGATAAGCTTAAGCGCCGCGACTTCCTTCTCGCGTTGGCCATGATGCGAGAATCCGTGGTAGCTGCCACTGAGGCCGAAGTCGCCGTTCGAGAACCCGGTGGCGAGCGTCACCGCTCGGGTGGAATCGGTTTGAATCGCGAGGGCGATCAGCTCGATCATCGCCTCCATATCAGCCACGGTTCCCCGCCCGGTTGGCGGCTCTGGGCGGCCCGCCGACGGTTTAGGTTTGTCGACCCAAGGCTGTTGTAGCCCGATTTTCTTTTCCAAGGAGCGAACGGAGTCCAGGTACTCGGCGAATTTACGTTGATCCTGCTTTCCGAGTCCTTTCCGCATCGCGTCGGCTTCTTCACGCACGACATCCAGAATGCTGCGGTGCCGCTGCATGTGCTCTTTGGCGGTTGCCCGCTTCACGGCCGACTCGTCGATAAACAACGCTTGATAGAGTTGACGCAGGTCGATCGAAGGGACCTGAACGCCGGTGCGGGTGAAACTTATAAGATTCGCTTCGTTGACATGCAACGTAAGCGACGGAAACCGCACTGCGGCCCCGACCCACTCGGCGATCTTTTGGTCAACGCTGAGATTACCCTCGGGAAACGCGGAAGCATTGACAGGCCGCACTCCACTTAACAGCACTGGCACTCCTTGGTGTCCGCCCGTGTTTCCATGATCCAGGTTGGAGAACAGCGTGACGTCGGCTCGATGCGGCTCCAACGGCTGAAGCGTTTCAGGCATTGCATAATTCTTTCCCGCTTCGCTGGCATTAGGAAAGAACGCTTGCGGATAGACCCCGTAGTTGTTCGTTAAACAGACGAACCGCTTGACGGGCCGCCGCAACTGGTCCGCTAGGCCGCCGGGAACCATCGCCTCCAGCAGAGGCAGGGCTAGCAACACGCCACCGGCCCGCAGGAACGCTCGCCGAGGCAAAATAGGCACTTTCATCTTCGCTCGCTCCGATTCGTCTTATCTTGATCGTGTCGTTGATCGTGTCGTTCCTATCGTGGCTCGTCAATTGCCCCATCACGCTGCTGTGAATGAAAACCGTTCAGCGCGGTTTCGAAAATCAACGAACGGAGCCGAAAGCCGTCGTCCTTTGTGCGAGACAGTATCTCATCCAGCGTGAAGGTGTCGGCGGGCGACAGTTCGCGTGCCAAGGCGTATCGCAACAGGTGAGCGGCCAAAGCGCGAGCGAACCGAGGGTGCTCGCGGACGAGCGCGGCTTTGAATTGAACAGCGTCGACAAAAGGGTGTTGGCGCAAGAGGACACCGCTGGCATCGACGGGCCGACCGTTGTCGTACTTGGCCCGCCAGCGGCCGGTGATGTCGTAGTTTTCCAAGGCGAACCCAAGCGGGTCGATCTTCGCATGGCATCCAGCGCAGGCGGCGTCGGCGCGGTGAGCGGCGAAACGCTCGCGGATCGTCAAACGCGAGTCATCGCTCTCCTTAAGCGGTGGCACGTTGTTCGGCGGCGGCAGTGGGGGATCGTTGAAGATCGCTTCGATGACCCACGAACCACGCGCGACGGGCTGAGTGCGTTGTGGCCCCGAAGTCATGCTTAACACGGCGGCGTTCGTAATCACGCCGCCATACCGCGGATCGGTCAAGGCCACGCGTTGGAACTCGGACGCCCGCAACCGCCGCCTCAGTTGCTCCTCGAAACGCCGCCGCGACTCGTCCCGCAGCGATTTCAGGTTTTCCAGGCCGGGTAGCTTGTCGAGTTCCAACGCGTGCCGAGCAAGTTGCTCGCGGGCCGCGGCAAAATGGGCGGCGTCAGCGGCGGGCATGGCGCGGGCCAGTTCCTCAGGGGAGACATCGAAGCTTTCGCCAGATGCCGCGAGGGCAACTTCATCGGCGGTCAAGGCTCGGTCGTATAGCCGGGCTTTGTCGATCCACACCGAGAGAAACTTGTTTCCACCCGGCGGAATATGGCGAAGGCCGAAGAGCACACTGGTCATGTTTTTTGGGAAAGTGGCCGAGTCTTTCCGGAACGGTTTGCCGTAAGGCGTCCCGTTGCGGTAGAGCCGAGTCGTGCCGTCGGCGTCGTATACCATCGCCAGATGGAGTCGCTCGCCGGCGCGTGTCTCCGCCGTGGATTCAGCAAAGTCGTCGGTCCGAGCGAACCGATTGCTGCCCGAGATCCAATGGCCCGGCTGGCGTTCGCCCAGGACGATAGCGTCGAAAAAGTCGCCCGGGCCTTGGATCGACATAAGGCCGCCGCCCCGCTGACGCACGTCGGAAAGTTCGCACCACACTTCAAGCGTTTTGGCGCGCAAATCCTGCTTGAGCGGCACGCTTTGCAAATACGCATTTTGGAGCAGAACCCGGCCTTCCACAAATTTGATTTTGCCATGCGCGGTCAGGGGAAGCGTTTGCAATGAGTCGCCTAGATCGCCATTAAATTCCCACACGGCGAGCGGCTTCAGATCGATTGGCGCCCGCAAATCGGCGGCTTGTTTGCGTTCCGCCGCGAGTCGTCGCCGGACGGGCGCTGCGAGGGTGTCGATCGCCAGTCGGGCAGTGGCGGCCGCCATTTCCAGTTCCCGGCGTCGGTCCTGCAATTGTCGATTCCGCTCCGCCACCGCTGATTCGTCGACGGTCGGCGGTACAAGATCGGTTTCATACCAATCGCGTAGGAAGTCGTTACGGTAGGAGAATGCAGGTGCGATCAACTCGGCGACCGGGCGATTTTCCACGAACACCGCATCAAAAAGAAGCAGTGGCTCGAAGACCATCGGCAAGCTGGCGGGAAAGTCCTGATCCAAGTGGAAATAGGGACTAAGCTTTGGATCGGGCGTGGTCGCCAAGGCGTTTTCCAGTTGCAGCCACTGCGTGGGGAAGGTGTCCAGAAAGCGTTCGATGCGGCGGTCGGCCATCATCCGCTCGATCGTCCGCCGCAGATCCGCCGGCCGAGCCAGCTCGCCACGCTCCGCCGAGTCGAGCAGTTCATTGTCAGGAATGCTCGACCAAAGGAAAAACGATAATCGCGACGCCTGTTCTAACTGGCCTTCTGCCCCATCGGGAGCGGACGAGCGATATAGAAAAATAGGAGATGAAAGTACGGCCGTCGCGACCCGTTTCATGGCGTCCGGGAAACCTACGCCGGAGGCGATCTTCGCATCGGCGAACTCGACATAACGGCGAACCGTCATATCATCCACCGGTCGGCGGAAGGCGAGCCTCAAGAATGGACGAAGGCGGCGTTCCAGTTCACTCTTTCGCTCCTGATCGGCCGCCGGTTCGCAAAAAAAACATCCCATATTCCAACGTTGTTCGCGTTGAAGTCAGGACTGTCGACGATCGACCCCGCGAGCCGCAGGAGCGAATCGAGGAGTAATGGGGACAAAGTCAGTTTGTCGGCCTGATTGTCGAATCCATGTTCGGCCCGCAAATCTTTGGGAAACGGCTTCACACCGGCCAAAATCGGCGGTGGCGAGGCGCGCGGCGGCGCGACCCGCACTCGGTCCGGCATTTGTCCGCCGTTAAGACTCGCATGGCCATCCAGCCGCAACATGAGCCGTTCGGGCAAATCGAACAGATCGCGATTCAATCGAAATAAATCGCGGACCGCGTTGTTGTATTGCCATCGCGTCAGCCGGTGCATTCGAGGCGCCGGCGGCTGCTCGGATGCCACCGTTTTATTCAACGCGGCTTTCAAGCCGTGAAGGAGCCGGCCCCGCTCGGCCTCGGACAATGGCGGTTCACCTTCGGGCGGCATGTCGCGGGCGTCAATGGCATCCCAAGCCCGCTGGAAAGACTCGGCCCGGGTCGCGGCCGCAAGCGACTCGGGGATAGGTAACCGCAAACCGCCCTTGGGTTGAACGTCGCCATGGCACTTGCCGCATTTCGCAGCCAGCAAAGTTTGGGCTTCACGGACGATGGCGGCGCGCTCGGTTTCACCACGGGCGCTAAGAGGTGGCTCGATGGCGGGAAGGCGGATCGCTTCGAGGCAAAACGCCGCGACGGCGATCAGCACGAACGCACTGGAAACGCGGCCCACCCGCGTCTGGGGACCGCCTGGGAAAATCGGCGTCATTGCGGCCATGCTCCGTAAGACATAAGGGACCGCCAAGGCTTGGAGGCGGCCCATGGGAACATAAAGAAACGAGTGGTTTTTCCGGGACGCGGTGCGTCCTTAACCCCACAGTTCGGAGACGCCGGACGTGCTATCGCCGAATTGTTTCAGTTCCAACCCCATAAGCTGCGCAAACGTCAACCATAGATTGGAATTCAGCGTGCCGTCCGGGCAATGGATCCATCGGCCCTGTTTGACTTGGCCCTGCGCCTTTCCAGCGACGATCATTGGCAAGTCGTAGTACTGGTGCGTCGCGCCATCGCCGAGTCCCGCGCCATAGGCAACGATCGAGTTGTCGAGCAGGCAACTGCCATCGGCTTCCTTGATTTCTTTCATCCGCGACAACACATAGGCGTATTGACGCATGTGGAAGAGATCGATTTTTTGAACATCTTTATAACCATTGCCCCTTTGATTATGGGTCATGCTATGGTGCTGGACGGGATTGTCGAAAACGCCTTCGTACATCAGAGTCGCGTCCCAGCGTTCGGGACCGATCATAAATGTGCAGACATTGGTGATTCCCATTTGGAACGCCACCAACATCAAGTCGGCTTGCAGTCGAATGTACTCTCCGCGCGGAAGCCGCTCATTGGCCGGACGATCGATATCCAGGTTGGCGAGCAGCTTTTGCAGCTTTTTGAGCCGCAACTCAATGTCGCGGACCATCTCCATAAAGCGGCCCAGCGTTTCGCGATCGTCGCGTCCAAGTTTGCCCCGTAGCGACTGAGCGTCGGCGAGCACCAAGTCGGTCACGTCCTTCAACTGGGCGGCGAAGCCGTCTCGGGGGAAAAGACGGTCGTAGAGCAACCGCGGGTCGCGGATCGACGGCGCCATGCGATCGGGTCCGTACCACGAGATATTATCGAACTCGATCGGCTCTTTGCCGGCGGTGAACCCATTGCAACTGATTTCCAGCGTGTTGAACGCCGTGGAACTCCCGACCGAGTCGCCGATCACTTGGTCCAGCGTGCGGCCGTTGGGGTGTCGCAAGCCTCGTTCCGCCGCTTGGCTCGGCGAAACGCTGGTCAAATAGCATGACGCTCCTTGGGCATGTACGTCCTGCCCATCCTTATAAGACCGATCCAGCCCCGTGATCAGCGTGACATCGGCGGCGTGTTCGGCGAGCGGCTGCATGGTCGGCGTCAGCGGCAGTGGATGAACGCCCGCCTGGCGTCGAAAACGGCGTTGATCTTTGGTCTTGTCGGCATTGAAACCGCCGATGAAATCGGGCAGGTCGGCGGCTTCTTCGCCAGGAAAAAAACAACGCCGCACAATCCCGTTCGGGATGTACATAATGACCAGCTTGCGACTGGGCTTGCCGGCGTCCCCGTTGGCCTTTGGCTCATCGTCCTTGGCGTGGGCCAAAGACGGCAGATAGGGCAGCGCAAGGATCGCGCCGTTGGCCCGCAAAAATTGACGACGAGTTACGTTCATCCGACAATGTCTCCCAATCGACGGAACGGCGCAGCGGGGACGAAGTTGGTCGTCCCGTAAATCCAATCCTAAACAAAACCGTTAGCCGAATCGGCGATAGGCGTCTTCGGTTTTCAGCCGTTTGGCTCGAATCCGGCCATCGCTCAACTTTTCGCCTTCCGGATCGACGTACACGCGGCCCGTTTTGCCCGGCCGGACGCTCATCACATGAATG
>JBJTOW010000520.1:0-6265 GCA_046074805.1 Planctomycetota bacterium
GCGCTAAATGGGACTTGACAAGTTTTCCGCTTTTGTCGGGCCAGCTTCCTCGGCGAAAAAACCCCGGTTTTCGCCAAGAAATTCGCTTGGCGCGGCACCGACAAGTCGTCGGCCGCCCCTTGCGCGGCTACTGTCCACCCACGACGAGACACTCGGCAGCGTCTTCCATCGACTGGTTCGCGGCGATCTCCGCGAAACGCTGATCGCTGGTCTGCTCATCGTAACGCTCGCCGCGATGACGCGCGCCGGTCGCGCCGCTGATACCGCCACCAGCGCCGAACCACTAACACGGTTGCCTCAGCGCCACGCGTACCAGCAGACGCTCTACAAGTTCATGGCGACTGTCACCGAGTCCGATACGGCGCATGGAGTGGCCGCGAAGGTGGAGTCCGCCAATTCGGCGGCAACGGGAACCGATCGAACGGACGACGCCGAGTGGCTGTACCGTTCGTTTCTCTACACGCGAATGCAGCAACCGCTGGTCGGCACAAAGCGAGGGTACCCGGCGGTCAACGCGTCGCCCGCGTGTTTCACACTTCCACGGATCGAACAGCCCGACGGCGTCTATTACACGCCAGCTTGGCCGGAAGCGCTAGTCTCGTTTATTCAGTGGCGTCATCCGGGCAATCCGTACCAAGGCAACCGAGGCCTGAAAATGCGCGCGTTCATGGCGGCCGCCTCGAACATGATGATGTTCCACGAAACGCTTGAACGCACGGAAGGCTCGCAACCGCCCGTCTTGCGTCCTGACCAGCATGGCTACAATCCGGTGTTCTGGGCGTTCCCTTATCCCGGTTTTCGCGATGTGCTTTCCGAGGAAATTCGGCAAGCGTACGAAACGGGCCTGCGAATGATCGGCGAGCGGTTGCTCCGTTGGCAACCGCGGGGCGATGGCGGCGGCCGCGACTACATCTTGCCCGTCGGAATGCTGCACATCGCTCGTGCGATCGGTGATCGCGAGTTCCTCGCGCGAGTCGAACGGCACGCGAAGCCGCTCTACTGCGATCCGCGATTTTTCCACGAAGCCGGTTACTGGGACGAACATGGCGGCATCGATACCGGTTTCAGCGGCACCGCCAACTGGTTCGCCGTATGGACGGGACTTGCTTCTGACTGGCCGTTCGTCCCGGAGACGCTCGACAAGGTCTACCGGCTCCGCCGGCATTTGTTGTTGCCGGAGCCTGATGGCACCGCGACCGGCCCAAGCCATTTTAATTCTCGGCTGGGAAGTCCCGTGAACGCCGACCAGTGGCATTGGGACGGTGTCCGCGACTCCGGGGCTGCCATGTTGACCGACCAAGCGTTGCAGTTCGCCGTGCGTCCCACCGACGACCAATTGCGTCAATCGCCCTCCGACCGCGCCCGCGCCTTCGCGTTTCAGCTCAGCGAACATGGCGTGGAGAATGGCAAGCTGATTACGCTGGAAGAGCTGCAAGCTGGCCGCAAGATGCCAATGAAATGGGTCCCGCGAGTTTGGATGACGTACAATTTTCCGGCGAGCGTGAATCCGGCCTACGAGTTTTACCGGCCGGGAACCTGGAACCGTCTTGAGCGACTCGCCGCGGCGAATTCCCCGTTGTTGAACTCGCCGTATGCGGAGGGACCCGCGCGGACCGCAGCGAAGGCTGCAGAGAATATCGCGGAGAATACCGCATTGAAGGCGGCTGGCAAAGCGAATGCCGGCGCGAATACCGGCGCGAATGCCAGCGCCGACGATCAGGCCGCGGCTGGAACGCCGTTCACACGCGTCTTCGGCCAGGATTTTGTCGCCGCTCGACGGGCTGAATACGCCGCGATCGTGCATGTGGGGCCGGTCGGGCGACGCATGGCGGGCACCGAGCGATCCGCGTTCCCCGGACCGCTCGGCCTGGGTGGCGGACAACTGTCCGCTTTCTGGACTCCCCAAACCGGCTCGGTCTTGCTCGGACTGCGTCGCGGCACCTCGGGTGACCGTTCGTTCGATGTCCTCGATGAGTGGCGGACTTGGCCAACACACGTGGTGGCGGGACGGTTGGCGAGCGGCTTGGTCGTTTCGTCTGCCCGCTGCGTAGATCCGCGTGTCCAGCTTTCCTCCGACCGCGAAACGCATGTGGAGGGGCAATTGGTCGGCATGGAAACAGCGGTTTTTGATGGACCGATGGTCGCGCCTGATCAGCCTCGGAAGATTGAGTTCATCGATCGGCAGTTGCCTCGGCCGCCGCTCTATCGACGCTCGTTCCAACTGGATGCCGACCGGGTACGCATCGAATCGGTCGTTACCGGCGTGCCTATGAAGTCCGCCAGTCCATCGAGAATCATGAAGGCAGCGGTGGGGAGCGGCCCAGCCACCGTAGTTCCTCAATCTTCCGGTTCCAGCAACTCGACCACCGACAACGCGAAGGCTCAGCCCGATGTGCCAGCCGACTCGCTGGTGGAACTGTATGAGGTGCTGCCGGTGTTTTTGCGTCACGAAGAGAAACAGTCCAAAGCCACTCCGACCGCGATCGAGTTCGCTCGGACAGCGACGGATGGCGCGGAGATGTGGACGGCGGCTAGCGATGAACCGACTGCGGGCGTAGCCGCTATTCGGCTGAGCCGCTTTTCGGGATCGGTCGTGATTCGTTTTGAACGGCCTCAGAGGGTCGTACTGTCGCCAACTGTGTGGCGCGACAACTGGTTGAACGCGGGCGCCACAAGCCGCAACGTGCTCGTGGATCTATTGGCCGATTCCGCTCGCGTCGAGCCGGCGAAAGTGGACGATTCCGCGGTTGTCCGGCGCGTTGCCTATTCAATCGAGCCATCGAGTTCGCGTAGGAGGCAATAGGTCGAATTGGTCCGACGTAGGTGGGGGAGGCAACTCGCCCTACTTTGAACGGCCGCGCCGCTCCCGTCGGCAAGGTTTCGGCTTTGATGCCCCGAGGTTACACTCGCCGTACGTCCGATATCTCCATAGGAAAGAGTCCAGTTTTTGATGATCGTAAGGTGGCTTCATGGCTTCCACGGCGAGTAACGCGACCGCGTCTGGTTTCGGCAACGCTTCGTCGGATGTGGCGGGGCGAATTCTTAACGCGTTCCAGGGCCCCATCCCACCCGTTCGGCCGACGCTCATGTATCGGCTGGGCATCCTGATCGTGCTGTTGGTGATGGTCTTGTTGCCGATCCTTTACGTCGCGTTTATCGGCGTTTCGGGGTATTTGATTTATTGGCATGCTGTGAGCAACACCGGCATCATGGAGCACGGCCGCGGCAAAGGCAAAGCGGTCGCTGTGGCGGTTTACGTGGCGCCGATCGTCGCGGGCGCAGTCATGATTCTCTTCATGCTGAAACCGTTGTTCGCCCGCGCGGCCGAGCAAGGACGGCGACGGTCGCTGTCGCGCGAGCATGAACCGTTGCTGTTCGCCTTCATCGATCGCATCTGCCAGACGGTCCATGCGCCGCCTCCCAAGCAGATCGATGTCGATTGCGACATCAACGCCTCGGCGAGTTTCCGCCGCGGTTTTGTGAGCATGTTGTTCAGCCGTGACCTCGTGCTGACTATCGGCATGCCGTTGGTCACGGGGTTGTCGTTGCGCCAATTCGCGGGAGTGCTCGCGCATGAATTTGGCCATTTCTCCCAAGACGCTGGGATGCGGGTCACCTACATCGTCCGCTCGATCAGCCACTGGTTCACGCGATCGGTCTATGAACGCGACGTTTGGGATGTCTGGCTGGAACAGTCGGCTAGCTCGCTTGATCTGCGGATTGGCTGGGTGTTGCATTTGGCGCGGCTGGCCGTTTGGCTCTCGCGGCGCGTGCTGTGGGTCTTGATGATGGTTGGAAATGCGGTCGCGGGATACATGATGCGGCAGATGGAATTCGACGCCGACCGGCATGAGGCGCGGTTGGCGGGAAGCGATGTTTTTGCCACCACTTGCAGCCGTTTGATCGAGTTGAATATCGCGCACGCGGGTGCCATGGAGGATTTGAATCAGTTCTATCGCGATGGCCAATTGGTGGACGACATGCCCGGCTTGGTCATGCACAACGCCGGACAACTCAATGCCGAACACCGGCTTGGCGTCGCGAAGATGATCAACGAATCGACCACCGGGTTGCTCGATACCCATCCCTGCGATCGGGATCGGATCGCCAGCGCGCAGCGCGAACAGGCTCCTGGTGTGTTTCGTTTGGAAGCGCCGGCGTCGATCTTGTTTAGCGATTGCGCGGCGTTGAATCGCGCGGTCAGTGTGGACCTCTATAGCGAAGCGCTGGGAAACGATTTCAAACGCGAATCAGTGCGGCCGCTTGGGCAGTTGGTGGAAAAGCAGAAAATCGAAGCCGCCTCCCAACAGGCGATGGCCCGCTTTCTTCAGAGCGAACCGGTCGCGGTTCGACCAGTTCCGTTGGTGCTGGAATCCGTATCGGCTCCGAAACTTGTGTCGCGCGCGATCAGCGCTCTAGCGCTCGACCGCGTGGAAATCATGGGTAGTGGCTCGGCGTATCGCTCGGCGCTCAAGGCGTTTGACGACGCCGACACCGATTTGTTCCAGTCGCACGTCGCTCAGTGCCTATTTGACGCACAGGTTGCGCCGCCCGTTGATCGCTTCTCGATTCCGGTGTCGAACGTTCAAGTGGTTGCCGCCGCCCGTCAGGCGGCCATGGTCCGCCAGCAACAATTGGAGCCCGAGCTCGCCCGTTTCGAGAACGCCGTTCGTTCCCGCCTTTCCAAAGCCATTTCCTTGTTTCTCGTCTCCGACATCGCGAAACGCCTGCCGCAGGCGGCTGAGCTGCGTTCGTCTTGTGGAAAACTTTTGCCCATCCTGCGGAAGATGCTGCAAATCCATGAGCAGTCGATTGCGATCCGGAACAGTGTCGCTTCGCTGGCCTCCTTGTGCGGGCATGCGGAAGGGGCCTCGAACAGCCAAGCACTGCAAGTTCGAGTCCAACAAGAGGCGCTTGCGTTGCGGACCAGCCTAGCGCAGGTTCGTGACCATCTCGGGCCGCTCGCCTTTCCCTTCGAGCATGCGGAACAAGCGATGACGATTGGAAATTATGTCGTTCCGAACTTGCCCGAGACGACGGATTACGAAAACCTGATGGAGGCTGCGAGCACCGCTCTGCCGCGATATACCGAATTGTCCCATCGAGTCGCAGCCGAGCTCTGCCGGGCGGCCGAGGCGGTCGAAGAGACGCTTGGCTTCCCACCTCTGCCGCAACCTCCGCCTGCCGCAGCGGACACGGCGGAGGACGACTCCGACGAGTAAGGCCATTGACGCAATGCTTTCGTGTCGACGGACGAGGAAGTCCGTCTTGTGGTAGCTCGCACGGAAGAGAACGTCGCGAGGTTTCATAATCCGTGCCAAATCCAATCCAGCTACGAAGGATTTGATCCTCAAACCTCGGTTCCGCGAGCGGTTTCTACCAATGACTTCGGCAATTCTGGGCGTCGTCGGAGCCGGTTATGATTTGGGTGGCTTGACGAATCGTAAATAAAACAGACCGACAAATAACCAATCGGTGTAGGTGAAGCAACCCAGTGGGTTGCTAGCGGGTAAAAACTTTTGTAGCACGTCCGCTGTCACGGTCAGAATGATTAGCTTTTGGGTTTTCGGTCCTGAAAAGCCCTCGGCCTCCATGGCGTCGATGTAATCCTGGGTTCCGCGCCACGTTCGGACGACGGTTTCCCGCGTCTCGCGCGAGAGCGTGGCGCAACGCTGTCTGGCTTCGTCCTGAGCGGCGGCGATCCGCGTGTTCAGTTGATCGCCCGTGACGTCCAGGATCGGCTGGATGTGCTCGGCCCAGTACTGCTTGATCCAGTCGAGGGGATCGGCCGAGTAGGCTGGGGCGATTCCGAGCGCCTGTTCGAACGAGTTCCGCAGGCCCCGCAGCATGTCGGCGTTATCGAGATCAACCAAATCGAGCGCGGCCGCGAAATCGTCGGCCGTCCTATCAAACGACATGGAAAACTCCTGAAAAAGCGTTAGCGTTATTGTGATACGCGATGAGAAAAACTATCCCTGGTGAAACGAAATGTCAAGCCATTCACATACAGGCTGGAAGATGGTATTTGCTTGACGAAACGCGAGAGTGGTATTAGACTTGTACCGCAAAACGGGCAATGAACGTCTTGTAGCGACAGGGGTTGCGACTCGAACATTTCGGCGCTCGGAGCGTCGGAATTCTAGCGCGAACGAGGGCAGTGCCATGAATGCGAACGTCGATTTTTCGAGATGCCAAAAAAGTGTTGTTCAGGTATTCGTTAAAAGAGGCGACAATGCGCAATGGAAGAGCGTAGGAACTGGATTTG
>JBJTOW010000521.1:0-4204 GCA_046074805.1 Planctomycetota bacterium
CCAGCCCATGTGGGGCACCTTGAAGCCAGTCGGCAACTCGAATCGGACCACCTTTCCCCGCAGAACGCCTAGCCCCGCGTGTTCGCCGCCCTCGAAGCCGACGTCGAATAACAGTTGCAGGCCGAGGCAAATTCCCAAGAAGGGCTTGCCAGCCGCGATCAGGTCGCGAATCGGCTCGACCAGACCACGGTTCCGCAACTCGGCCATCGCATCGCCGAACGCCCCAACACCCGGCAGAACCACTTTGTCGGCGGCCGCCAGCCGCGCCGGATCGCTGGTGATTTCCGCCGCGAACCCGACGCGTTCAAAGCCCTTCTGCACGCTGCGAAGGTTTCCCATTTGATAATCGATGATGGCAATCATACGACGGATTGTAGTTCGACGCGGGCCGCCGGGGCGAGAGGGGCGGAGCTATCGGAGCGTTGGCGGCGGGGCCGGCCAACCGTGAGTCAAGCTCGGATAGACGGAAGACAACAGGCGGAGTGGTCAAACCGACCAGGCAGTCGGGGCGGGTGAAGTCCGCCGGTTTAGGCGGCAGCTTCCCAATCAATTGCCGTCGATCGATTCCGGATAGACAACCACTTCCACTCGACGGTTGCGCAATCGACCATCCGCAGTGGTGTTCGCCACCCGGGGATGATTCGCGCCATGCGCGACAGCGAACAGCTGGCGGGACGGTAGACGGTTGCGAGTGACGAGCAAATCGAGCACGGCGGCCGCCTGAGCGGCGGTCAGTTGATGAGCGGCTGAAACTGGCCCCGGTCCGCCCATAGCCGGTCCCGCGTTAACCGCTGACCCGGAGGCCGCGACCGCGCTGTCATCTGTATGCGCCTCGATTCCGATTCGCTGCCGGGGATAACTGCGGAGGATGGCGGTCGCCACTTGATCCAGCGTCAGATAGGCGGTCGGCTGCAATTGCGCCCCGCCACCGACAAACAACTGGTCGGAAGCTAGTTCGACGCGAATCACTTCACCATCCTGACGCACGTTGACGCCCGGAATCTCGACCGGCGCCAAGGATTGGCGGATGCTGCTGTTGGCCGTTAGGACGGCGCCGCCACGCCGCTCGTAAGATGCCCGCAGCGTCTCCAACTGACGCTCGATTTCCCGCCGCGCCGCCTGGGATTCACGGAGCTGCGCCGCCGAATCCTGAAGCTGGCGTTGGAGCAACGCGACCTGCTCACGAGCGACCTGAAACTGCTGGACGCCCTGGGCCAGCTGCGCGTTTAAGTCGCGATTGTTCGCGTCAAGCTGGCTGGCGCGGCGGTTGATTTCCGCGATCTGCGCGTCATAGGGCTGTTGTTGCCCCGGCTGCTGCCACGCCGTCGAAGCGCCAGCCGGGGCAAAAGGATTGTTGTTGCAGCCAAGCTGCCCGGCGGCGACCGCCAAAGCCAGCAGCCAGCCGCAAACCGATCCGCGCATCGCGACTCCTTCGCAGTTCACATCGCGCGGATGCTAGCCCTCGCTCCGCATTCCCGCAAGAGCGACTTTTCAGGCGATTTTCCGAACTACTTGCCGACCTCGAAGCCACCCTTTTCGAACGCGGCATCGCTGAAAACCAGCGCCGCCTGCTCGTCGCCCTTGGCGGCCGCGACTTTGCCCTTGCAGTTGTCGCAGCAGAAGTGGACCTTCGCGCCAGCGATCTCGACGAATTTGTCGTCCTTGCATGGACCGCCCGACAGCGGGCACTTCGTCTGCTTCGCCTGGCCAGTCACGACAAGCTGGTGATTCGCCTTCACCGCGAACTTCGCCGGCTCGCTCTCAAACGCTTTCTTGCAGTTCCCGCAGCAGAAGAAAACCTTGCCGCCCTTATGGGCCGCCGACTGATCCGGCGAAGCGGCCTTCGAGCCCGCCACAAGGCACTTGACGCCTTCAAGCTTGATGTCAGCCGCCCAAACGGTCGTCGCCACGAGCGCCGCCAATAAGGCCGACGCCATCGTTCCCAACGCAATTCGCTTCAACATGGTCTCGTCCCTCACTCTAGACGTTCCCAAATCCTTGACAGTCACGCCGATCCAACGCGAATCGGCAACGCAAAGCTTCTAGGAGCGACGACCGGCAAAGTCAAGCCTCCCGGGAACAATCCCAAAACTCGGCGGAATCGGCCCAATTACCCACGTCCACCATGGGCATGATCCGCGACTTCGAATACTTCCTCGAAGCTGCTGGTTGACCATGTCAGCCTCCATGGCTGTCGTGATTCGACAGCGATAGAACCGCGCTAATTCGCGACGACGTAGCGAAAAAACGACATTCCCACATTTCCCAAAGACAAATTAGCATTATCGCAAATACCTATGATTAAAGTACTTACGGCTTAAAAAGCGGCACTCGCCCTACAGGGAAACCCCTCATTTGGGACTTGTTGATTCTCGTAAACACGGGTGATTGCAGTTTCTCCACAGCCGAGAAAAAATCTGCCGATCATTAAGGATTTATGGTTTGGAGGGATCGTAACGCCTCGTTCGAGGCGGTCTCCAAACTGGTTCGTAACTGCGGGTCTCTGCGCGGAAATGACACACTTGAGGAACACCCATGCGACGTCCACGCCCCCGACCGCACACCCTGCGCGGTGTGCTCCCCTGGTTTCTCATTCGAGGTAATCCAAACTCGGAACCGGGTTCCACGGCAGCCCGGCCGCCAACTCCATCAGATTCTCCACGGCGTTCAGCCCACCGCCAATTTCAACCGCGCGGAGAGATCCTGGAGCGACGCGAGTTGCTCGCCGTCGCCGTTTGGGACGGAAAGTCCAACAGCGGAGCCGCAACGCCAGACGATCGCTGGACGACCGCCGCGAACTGGGTCAACGATGAAGCGCCCCGCACAGGCGATTATCTCTACTTCCCCTCCACCGCCGATCGCTTGACCAGCAATAACGATTTTGTGGCCGATACGGCGTTCGCCGGCTTGATTTTCGCAGGCGACAATTATTTGGTTGGCGGGTCGGCCATCAACATCGAACGGGGTATCGTCAACGAAGGTTTGGGGAACCGTCTCACCTTGCCACTGCGGTTGACGAACGACCAAGCGTTCGTTTCCCGCGGCACGCTGTCTATCGAGGCCCCGATGAATCTCAACGGGCGGACCGCGACGCTCGATGGCACCTCGGCCGACACGGTCACGACGTCGGCCCTTGCAAACGCCTTGTCGGTCAGCGGCGTGATCTCCGGCTCGGGTGCCGTCCTTGCGACAGGTGGTGGAACGGTCTCGCTCACGGCCGCCAACACTTTCGCCGGAACCATCGAAGTGAACGGTGGACGGTTGATTCTTGCGAATTCCAACACGTTCGGTGGTGTCACGACCATTCGCAATGACGCGGTGCTGGAATTAGCCTCCGGCGAGGCGCTTGGCGCCGCAGGTTCGGCGGCGACGGGTGGCGTCCAGGTGGTGGGTGGCGGCGTCATCGAGTTGTCGGGGGGCATCTCGATCCTGGGTGAGTCGGTCTCGGCGTCGAGCGGATTCACGCTGCGCGCTAACGGCGGCGCCAATACTTGGAGCGGCGCGATCGCCGTTACGGGCACTTTGGTCGTGACATCGACCGACGTTGCCGGCGCCTCTATTCGCCTGACAGGGGCTGTCACGGCGGGCGAGTTGGCGACATCGTCATCCAGTGGCGCCGATCACGAGCTAGCCGGACCGGCAAGCATCAGCGGAGCGGCGAACATTTCGAAACTCGATGTTTCGAACACGGTCGCTATTGGTGGAACACTCACCATAAGCGATAGCAGCGTTCGCAGCGGCGCGACGGTGTCGGCCGCCAGCGTCGATGTCACATCGACGATCGTCGACGGAACAGTTTCAGCCAGCGCCGCGATGCAAGGCGGCAATGTTTCGGGAAACGGATCGCTGGAGTACGCGACCGGTGAATTCGCGACGTTGAAACCAGGGGACGTGTTGTCGCCCGGCCGCTTGCTTTTGGGCCGCGTGACGGGTGGAACGTCTCCGGCAACGGCCGCTCTATCCGCATTCTCGCCGTTGATCCTCGGCGCGACGCCCGGCGTGACTCACGATCAGCTCTCCGTGCGCGGAACGCTGACCCTCGCCGACACCGTGTTCCAACCCGTGATCAACGACTTTGTCCCCGCCATGGGACAGGCGTTCGTGATTATCGACATCGTTGCCGTCGCCGCCTTGGTAGCTAATCGCGAACACGAACTCGTTCACCAGCAGCAAGCTACCCTCGGGCAGCGCCTGGAAATGTCCC
>JBJTOW010000522.1:0-13459 GCA_046074805.1 Planctomycetota bacterium
CGAAAACCGGCAAGAGCACTGACGCTGAAGTGCTCGAGGAGCTTTCGCCACTGCACGCGTTGCCTCGCAAAATGCTGGAGTATCGCCAGTTAGCGAAGCTCAAGGGAACCTATCTTGACGCGTTGCCGTCGATGGTCGATCCGTCGACGGGACGCATCCACACTTCGCTCAAACAGGATGTCGCCGCGACCGGCCGATTGAGCTCGTCGGAGCCGAATCTGCAAAATATTCCGATACGGAGCGAGGCCGGGCGAGCGATCCGGTCGGCATTCATCGCGGGACCGGATGGCTGGGAATTGCTCGCGGCCGATTATTCGCAGATTGAACTGCGGGTTCTCGCGCATTTTTCGGGTGACGCCGCGTTGCGGGAGGCGTTCGCGGCGGATCAGGATATTCACGCGAAAGTCGCTGGCGAAGTCTACGGCGTTCCTCTAGACGCTGTGACCACCGAGATGCGAAGAGCGGCGAAGGCGATCAACTTTGGCATTATTTACGGCCAGAGCGCGTTCGGGTTGGCGAAGTCGTTGGGGATCGGCCAGGAGGAAGCGGCTCGGTTCATCGATGCCTATTTTGCTCGTTATCCGGGTGTCTCCGCGTTTCTGGAGGCGACGTTGGACCAAGCCCGGCGTCAAGGTTTTGTGTCGACCATTCTTGGACGGAGGCGGCCGATCCAAGGCGTTCGAGACGCCGCGGTGCGGAGAACCAACCGCCAACGCAACTTGCCCGAGCGGATCGCCATCAATTCCGTGATCCAAGGCTCTGCGGCCGACCTTATCAAGCTGGCGATGCTGCGAATCCATGGCGATCTTCCCAGCCAGCCGTTCGCAGCCCGCTTGCTGCTGCAAATCCATGACGAATTGCTCTTCGAGGTGGCGCCGGATGATCGCCGCGCGTTGGCGGCTTTCGTTGTCGAGCGGATGGTAGATGTTGGAGACATGGCCGTGCCACTGAAGGTTGACGTGAAATCGGGCCCGAACTGGGCGGAATGCGAGAAGGTTTAGGGCGTTGGCCACCAGTGGCAAACGTGCACGGGAACGTCGTTCATGAAGGTTGTTGGCGTTGTGGGAGGGATCGCGAGCGGCAAGAGTTTCGTGTGCGAGCAGTTCGCGTCGCTCGGCGCCGTGGTCATCGCGGCCGACCCGTTGGGACATGAGGCGCTTCGCGACCCGGACTTGCGTCAACGATTGACCGCGCGATGGGGTAATCGAATCCTAGCGCCTGATGGGGAGGTCGATCGAGCGGCCGTGGCCGGAACGGTCTTTCCCCGAGTGGCCGCGAGTGCCGAACAAATCGCGCAGGCGCGTTTGGAGCTCACATTCTTGGAAAGCGTGGTGCATCCATGGATTGAGCGGCGTTTGCGGGACCGATTGGAGGCTGTAAGGAAGTCGGCGCCAGACGCCGTGGTGCTTTTGGACGCGGCCTTGCTTCTTGAAGTTGGCTGGGACGCTTGGTGCGATGGCGTGCTGTTCGTTGATACGTTGGCCGAGTTGCGTCGCGAGCGTGCTCGGCGACGCGGTTGGTCGGTTGAGCAGTGGCAGGCCCGCGAGTCGGCCCAATGGCCGGTCGAGAAAAAAAAAGAAGTTTCACGGTGGACCGTAGACAATTCAGGGTCCACCACGGAGACTATTACGCAAGTCCAAATGTTGTGGCGGCGGCTTCGGGAAGAAGTTTGATCCGCGGCGACATTTGGACGGCGGAACGATTCCTCGCGTTTTTTCTCGAGCGAACCGTTTCCTGATCGTGCCCTCCTAGGTGTGTCATGTCGGCGTTTCCTGCAACGTGCGTGCTTGGAACGCTCTTGTCCGCCTCCCACCACAGGGACCTTCGCGTCCCAGTACCAACCTTTTCCGAATAGTTGTCCGTCCTCGAAATTCCGTTTTCCTTCCTTAATCCGTAGCCTGATTGTCGCTTAACGCGACCTATCGCCGATTCGCCTCTGTTCGCTGTGAGTCTCCCAATTGGCGTGCGCCACGGGACCGTCTGGCTGAAGTTTTATGGGTTGGCGACCTAAGCTGACCCATCGGCTTGGCGTCTACGTGTCCGTGTCCGTGGCGACCATGGAGTTCCTACGGGTTATGGTGAGAGTGAGCGTCCAAGCAATTCAGTCGGGTGATCGCCAAGCTTGACGTTGGTCGGGAGCCGCGTCGGGCTGGGTGCCGCCTCGTCGCTGGAGAACGAGCAAGGAGCTGCCGCTATGCCCTCTCGCCGACCACGTTTTGGTTCCGATCGTCCCCTCCGTTCCACGGAACCAGGAGCGCTTGCCCGCCGAATGGTGGATCGCCCCACAGCGGACGGCGCGCCGCCTACCACGAACGACTCGGAAGGCGGCCAGCAACCGGACAATCCGTCAAGCCGATCGTGGGATCGGTCCATGGACAGGTCGTTCGAGAGGTCGCTTGAACGGTCGGCAGATAGGCTGACGGAGACGCGGTCGGACGATCCTGTGCGCGCACGGCTGCGGGAGATCGAGGCGGAAGGCGAGCCGTTGTCGTTGGCCGAGGAATTGGCGGAGGAGGCCGATCGACGGGGCCGGCCGATCGGTGAACTTCGTGAGTCGATCGAGCGGACGAAGGGGCCCGAAAGCCATCTCGCCGAGCTGCAGCGGATGTCGATGGCCGAGCTGATTGAGGCGGCTCGACGCGAGAACCTTACGGAGATCACCGGGCTGAAGAAGCAAGATCTGATCTTCAACATCCTGAAAGAGCGAGTGAAGCTCAACGGGTTGATGTACGGCGAGGGAACGTTGGAGATCCTGCCAGACGGTTTCGGTTTTTTGCGCAGTCCGGATTACCACTATCTTTCGTGCCCGGACGACATCTACGTCTCCCCCAGCCAAATCCGACGGTTTGGTCTCCGCACTGGTTCCACCGTTTCGGGACAGATTCGGCCGCCGAAGGAGAACGAGCGTTACTTCGCGTTGTTGCGGGTCGAGGCGATCAATTTCCAAGAGCCTAACCGCACGTCGCAAGTGGTTCCCTTCGATAACCTGACGCCGATTCATCCGGATAAGCGGATCGTGATGGAAGCCGATGCGGGCGACTTTTCGACTCGTGTGGTCGACATGATGACGCCGATCGGCTTCGGACAACGCGGATTGATCGTCAGTCCGCCGCGGGCGGGTAAGACGATCATGCTGCAAAAAATGGCCAAGTCGGTGCTCCGCAACTATCCCGATTCGTACGTGATCATGCTGTTGATCGACGAACGGCCGGAGGAGGTGACCGACATGGAGCGGCAGGTGAAGAGCCGCAATTGCGAAGTGATCAGTTCGACCTTCGACGAGCCGTCCTCGCGGCACGTGCAGGTTGCGCAGATGGTGCTCGAAAAATCCAAGCGGATGGTCGAATGCGGCATCGATGTCGTCGTGTTCCTCGATTCCATCACCAGGTTGGCGCGGGCTTGGAACGCCGAGTGTCCACAATCGGGCAAGATCCTATCGGGCGGCTTGGACGCCAACGCGATGCAGAAGCCCAAGGCGTTTTTTGGATCGGCCCGGCGAGTGGAGGAGGGCGGGTCGCTGACGATCGTGGCGACAGCGTTGATCGACACGGGCAGCCGGATGGACGAAGTGATTTTCGAAGAATTCAAGGGCACGGGAAATATGGAAATCGTGCTCGATAGGAAGCTGGTCGACCGTCGAGTGTGGCCAGCGATCGATATCAATCGTAGCGGCACGCGCCGCGAGGAAATGTTGCTCGATCCAGAAGAGTACCGTCGAATCTGCATCGTCCGCCGGGTGCTGCAGGATATGAATCCGCCGGATGCCATGGAGTTGTTGGTATCGCGGTTGCAGAAAACTCGGACGAACGCCGAGTTTCTCATGACCATGAACATGAAATAGTGGGGGTAAGAACAAGATGCCGGTGGTTTTTTCGGGGCAAGCTGGGGCGGGGGAGGCAGGACCTTCGGGACGCTTCGCGGTGGTGGTAGCTCGTTACAACGAGTCGATCACCTCGCGTCTGTTGGATGGGGCCCTGAAGACGTTGGCGGCGGGGGGAATTGCCGACGGGCAGATCGACGTGGCCTGGGTGCCTGGCGCCTGGGAGATTCCGCTGGTCGCCTCGAGATTCGCGCGTTCCGGTCAGCATCGGGCTGTGTTGGGATTGGGCGCGGTGATTCGCGGCGAGACGACCCATGACCAACATATCAATCGGCAGGTCAGCATGAGTTTGGGGCAGTTGGCCTTGGAAACAGGGGTGCCGGTGTTGTTCGGCGTCCTGACGGTCAACTCGCTGGAACAGGCTTTGAATCGAGTCGGGGGCAATGCCGGCCACAAAGGCGTTGAGTGCGCGGAGGCCGCCTTGGAAATGGCGCGGCTGTTGGCTAAGCTTCCCGCGAACATCGCTCCTTGACAGTTCAGAGATCCTTGATGGTTCGGCGATGGCTCGGAGAGGCCGGGGGGCCAAGCCGGGTCGTTTTTCGAAACCCGCTCATCAACTTTTGCCGCAAGGTTTCCGCCTCGGATGCCACTTAATCGCCGTCGTGCCCGCGAAGTCGCCCTTCAGATCTTGTACGCGGACGACCTGAACCCGCAACGCGACTTGACCGAGGCCGACGAGTTCCTTTGCCGGCGGCTACGCGACGTCGATCCGCTGGTGAATTTCGCTCGTGGCCTCGTCGCAGGTGTACGGCGATGCCGAGGCGACATCGATGCGGCTCTTGGTCGACAGGCCTCGAATTGGTCGCTCGATCGCATGGCGGCGATCGACCGCAATCTGCTGCGTTTGGGGGTCTACGAATTGTTGCACACGGAGACGCCCGCTCCAGTTGTGCTCAATGAAGTGATTGAATTGGCCAAACGGTTTGGTGGGCGGCAATCGCATCAGTTCGTCAACGGAGTGCTCGACAAGCTAGTGCCACCGCAACGAGCCATGGCCCGTCGTTCTTCCGGGGACAAGTCGGGCAAGGGTCCGGTGGCGCAAGGTCGGTCAGGGAACGCGGGGGCGGGCACCACGGGTTCGACATCAAGCCAGCATGGCGGCGCTGCGGCCCGTGGAAGTTCGCCGAGCCAATCGGGATCACGCCATGGCGTTGTGTCCCGTTACGGTCTGACCGTTCGGCCGCGGGTCAAGGAAACCGCGAATGGTCCACCTCCTTCGACTGGCACTGCGTCGACTGGCACTGCGTCGACTAGTGCTCCGTCGACTGGCGCTGCATCGACTAACGCTGCGTCGACAAGCGTTACGCCAAATAGCCCACTTCCGACTAGCCCTCCGCCAACCGGTATGCTGCCGGTTGCAACTCAGCCGATAGGCATTGCGGCGACCAACGCAGCAACGGCCAACATTAGCTTATCGACGGCGGAGGACGGTGCGGTAAACTCGAGCGATGCTGAGCTGTCGGCTGGGCACGAGCTTCAAGGTCATGACGGGAAAGGGGCGGCAGATGGGGTTGTTTGATCGGGTGAAGGCCGGCCTTCGGCGAACCGCGCAGTTGCTCAGCACCGACATTCGCGATCTGTTCAAGCAGCAAGGCCGGTTGGTTGACGACAAGTTCCTAACCGAACTGTTCGCGATCCTGGTGAAAACGGACATGGGAGGTGGGCCAGCGGGCACAATTCGCGACCAAGTGGGTCGCGAGTTCCGTGGTCGGGTCGTCGAGATGGCCGATGTGCTGGCGAGCGTGAAGGCGAAACTGCTGGAGTTGATGGCGCAGTCCGATCAGGCGTTGCGCTCGGCGCCGTCGGGGCCGACGGTGATCATGGTGGTGGGCGTGAACGGCTCGGGGAAGACAACATCGATCGCCAAGCTGGCGGCGATGTTCCGCGGCGAGGGCAAGCGAGTGGTGCTTGGGGCGGGCGACACGTTTCGCGCGGCGGCGGTGGAGCAGTTGACGATTTGGGCGGAACGCGTGGGGGCCGAGATCGTCAAAGGCGAAATGGGGGGAGATCCGGCGTCGGTGGCTCATCGGGCGACAGCGCGGGCGGTCGAGATCAATGCGGACATTTGCATCCTGGACACGGCGGGGCGGTTGCAGACGCAATCCAATTTGATGCAGCAGTTGGCCAAGATCCGCAAAGTCGCCGGGAAACTGATTCCCGAAGCGCCTCATGAAGTCTTGCTCGTGCTCGATGCGACCGCTGGCCAAAACGCCATTTCACAGGCCAAGGGTTTTTCCGAGGCGGCGGGATGCACGGGCATTGTGCTCTCAAAACTAGACGGCACCGCGAAGGGCGGCGTCGTGATTCCGATCCGCCAGCAGTTCCAGTTGCCCGTCAAGTTCATCGGCGTGGGCGAAGGAGCGGATGATATCATGCCGTTCCAGCCCCGGGAATTCGTCGAGGCGCTTTTCGCCGACGCCGCGAGATAAAAAGCGGCCCAGACGATACGACGTCGCGCACCGAACGTCGGACTTCCTGCCTTTTGTACGACGGACTTCCAGTCCGTCGCTGGCGTTCGCATGGCTCGACATGCGGTCGACGGATTGGAAGTCCGTCGTACAAGGAAGTGCGGACTGGAAGTCCGTCGTACGAAAAATTTTTGCTTGGCGACGGTTTGGATGGAGCGGACCGCTCGTTCGAGGATCTGCCTTGTCGCGCGGCGCGGGGTGCCACGACGATGTGCAGCCGCAATGTCTCGCTTGCGCGATAGCGTAACTCGATTCGCCTTGGATGGTGCCGTCGCAAAGCTTTGCCAATTCATCAGATGCGATCGTCGGACGCGACGCTTCTCAAGCTTCTTCAGTCTTTGGCACACCACTTGCTCTGGATCGTTACGTCGCCGGGAAACCGGTGGCGACGATCGGGTCGGCGAGTGAAGCTCGACAGCCAGATCGCTGCTAGGAGTGGACATAGCCTTGCGACGGAAGTGGAACGACGGCGCAAGTTTAGGTCGAAGGACGATGGCTCTTGCCTGGGCCAGTTGGCCTCCCGTTAGGCTCGTGCGAGCAACCGCCTCGCTCGCACGAGCCAGGGAGGCCTTTTTCGTTGACGCCTCGCAACCCAAGTTCGCCCAGCTCGGCGCGGCGACTCGTGGCGGCGACTTGTGGTGGCCGATGGCGACGGATATTCTGGCCACACCGTCGAGTGCGAGTCGCAGTTCTTGCGTCATGGTCGGGGAATCCCACGCCGATGAAACTTATCATCGCCATCATCCAGCCCAGCAAACTCGAGGCGGTCAAGGCGGCGTTGACTGAAGTGGAAGTGTTCCGGTTAACGGTGATGGACTGTCAGGGCTTCGGCCGCCAGAAGGGACAGACCGAGGTCTATCGTGGCCAAGAGTTCGCCGTGAATCTGCTCCGCAAGGTGCAATTGCAGATCGCGGTCAACGAAGACTTTGTGGAGCCAACGATCAACGCGGTTCTCAAGGGAGCGCGGACCGGCGAGAAAGGCGAAATCGGCGACGGCAAGATCTTCGTCCTGCCGCTCGAGGATTGCGTTCGCATCCGCACGGGCGAGCGTGGTAGCGACGCGATCTAGCCAACGGGCGGCCGTTTCTCACACGCGGCATATAGCGTCAGCGAAGATTCTGATACGCGGCGACGGCCAGCTGGTCGCAACGCTCGTTTTCCACGTGTCCGCTATGCCCGCGAACGTGCGTGAACCGCAACTTGTGGCGGCTCGCTAACGCGTCAAGTCGCTGCCACAAATCGACATTCTTCACCGGGTCTTTGCCGCGTTTCCAACCACGCGCTTTCCAGTTTGGAAGCCACTCGGTCAGCCCTTGGCCGACATATTTGCTGTCGGTGAAAAGATGAACTCGGCAAGGTCGACGCAACGCTTCCAAGCCGCGAATGACTGCGATCAGCTCCATGCGGTTGTTCGTCGTGTTCGACTCGGCGCCAGAAGCCTCTTTTTCCACCTTCGTCGAGAGATGCCGCAGGATGTACGCCCATCCGCCTTTGCCCGGATTGCCGCTGCACGCGCCATCCGAGTAAAGTTCGACGAGCGGCCATGTTTCCGGGACGCAATTCTCGACCGCTTGGCCGTCGACGGCGGGCGGCGTGGTTAACGCGTCTTGAGACAGTTCGGGTTCGGAATGCGGCAAGTTGGTCGACATGGGGAAAGCGATCGCGAAAAGAATTCATGGAAAAATCGGGCGCCGAACACCAAACAGTCAAACGCCCCCTCACTGGCATTTCCGGTCAGCGCTCCGTCAGATCGTTCGCGACGCGACCGCTCACCGATGTCAGTGCCGCCATCGATTTGGCGGAACCGGCAAGTGTTGCGTCGTCGAGCCGGCTGGAAAAAGGAGACTCAAATCGCGCGGGCTCGCTGCGGTTCCAGGGCACGGTGATTTGAAACGTGCTGCCGCGGCCCAATTCACTTTCGACGCTTACTTCGCCACCCAGCAGCTTGCACAGTTCCCGGACGATCGATAGCCCCAGGCCCGTGCCGTTATAGCGTCGAGTGAGCACATCTTCGCCCACCACAGCGCGGCCTTGGCGGAACTTTTCGAAGATGATCTCACAATCCTCGGGCGCGATGCCAACGCCCGTGTCGGCTACGGTCAGCACGAGCCGGTTGGATGGATCGTCTTGACGCGCGGAGACCGTGATCCGGCCGCCTTCGGGCGTGAACTTGATCGCGTTCGAAAGCAGGTTTGTGAGTATCTGTTGGATCTTGCCTTGGTCTTGATACAGAAACGGAAGGTCGTGGATGACATTGACCATCAGGTCGATGTTTTTTTCCTCGGCGAGCGACCGCACCATGTCGCATTGCGATTGGACCAGCGCCTCGATCGAGAACTCGGTGGGCCGAACATCCATCCGCCCCGCCTCGACTTTCGCTAAATCGAGAATGTCGTTGATCATTTCCAGCAGCACGCGGCCGGACTTTTGGATGTTTTGGGCGTAACGCCGCTGTTTGTCGTTGAGCGCCTCCAGGCCTTGGAGCACTTCGGAAAAACCGATAATGCTGTTGAGCGGCGTGCGCAGTTCGTGGCTCATGTTGGCGAGGAAGTCGCCCTTGAGGCGGTTCATTTCGTGCAGACGCATGTTGAGCTGCGCGAGTTCATCGACTTTGGTGTCCAGTTCCACGTTCACTCGACGCAAGTTCGCTTGGGTATCGGTGAGGTGGCGAAGCATGCGGTTGAACGAATCGGCCAATTCCTGGAATTCGTCGCCCGTGCGGATTTCGGCGCGGGTCTCCATCCGGCCGCGGCTGATGTCGTCGCTTACGTCCCGCAGGTGCTTGAGCGGTTTCACGACCACGTAGCGAACGATGATGTACAAGGCGACCATGGCGACGAACACCGTTAAGATGCCGACGGCGATCAGGATCGCGCGGGACTGATTGATGGCGTCCTGGGTTTCGCCATACCTCAGTTCGACTTTGACCACGAGAAACGGCACATCGTTGGCGGCTGTGGGCCTGGCATCGGCGGCCGATACCACTCCAGCCCGAAACAGCGTCGAATGGCAATGGGCGCAGCTCGGCCGCCAGCGGATCGGCGTGTAGTACAGGTACTTGTCTTCGGCTGGCAACCGCCGTTCGAGGTACAAGTCGAGTTCATCGCGGAGCGCTTTGTCGAATTCGCCTTGAAAACCGGCTTGCGTCGCCTCCTCGGGCGTGAGCGGATACGGAGGCGGCTGGCCGTCGGCCCGCTCGGCGGCCGTCGATAAGGACCAGAACCGTTCGGAGAGCGATTGAAGGTTTTCGCGCTCCCAGCCCTCGGCGGGAAAACGCACTTTCCGTAGTTGAGTGACCTGGGCGCTGTTTTCCAACGCGACCACTTCGAACTCATGCGAAGTCCGCGCGAAATCCTGGCTGACTTGCTTCGCGAAGGTGTCGTTGCCCTGGGTGTCCCAGTGTTCAAAATGGGTCCGCAACAAACAGATGTCCACGAGATCGCGGGCCTTGCTGCGGGTCGTCTTGATGACTAGCCGCTCGGCGACCACATCGACCCAGTAAAACGATCCGCCAATCAGCGCTAGGAGACAGGCCCCGAACAACAAGCGGCATTTCCGCTCGATGCTCGTCTCGCCTAGCACGCGTTTGATCGAACGATAGGACATACGGCACCATCCTTGCTGCGAACCACGCGATTGCCCGCTTCGCCGCGTCGCGTGGCGTAATCTTACGTGCCGTCGGCGATGCTCGCGAGTCCCGCAGCTCGTGTCCCGCCCTGGAGTAAAAAGCAGACGTGGGGCCCCGCCACCTCGGCGGCGGCCGCCTAGAGCATGTCCACGGGATCGACGTCGACGAGCGATTGGACGCCTGGGGGCTCTGGTATCGCCCGCTGAACCTCGCGAATGGCCGTTCGAGCCGCCGCCGACTGCTCGTCTGGTATTTGCAACATCAGATGAAACCGAAACCGCCCGCGCAGCTTCGCTAGCGGGCACGGCGCCGGTCCGAGGAGTCGAAACGGCGCGTCCCCTCCATGATCGGGCGGCAGTTCGGCCGACATTCCGGGCGGCTGTTCAGACCGGGGCGGACGCAGGAGACTGGCTAGCTGCGCCTCGATCCGTTGGCCGAGTTCGTCGGCGTAGGCTTTCGTGACGGGCTCCGATTCGCCTCGGACGATCAATCGAATGAGCGTGCCGAAGGGTGGATAGCCGAAAGCTTGCCGTCCCGGCAGTTCCTGCGAGGCGAACTGGTGATAGTCGTGCCGAATAGCCGCCTGGATCGCGGGATGCTCGGGGTTGTACGTTTGAACGAGCACATAGCCGCCCGCCGCGCCGCGGCCCGTTCGTCCGGCGACTTGCGTGACCAGTTGGAAGGTGCGTTCGGCGGCCCGGAAGTCGGGAAAATGCAACGCCGTGTCGGCGTTGATCACGCCCACCAGCATCACGTTGGGGAAGTCGAGTCCTTTGGCGATCATCTGGGTGCCGATCAGGAGCCGCGCTTCGCCGGCGCGGAACTTATCGAGCGCCTCCTCGTGGCTGCCCGGTTTTCGCATCGTGTCGGAATCCATGCGCAGGACCGCCAAGCCCGGGTAACGCTGACGGATCTCCTCCTCCAACCGTTCGGTGCCCAGGCCGCTCAGCCGAATGCCTTCGAAACGGCATTCCGGGCAGCGATCCGGCGCGGGCAACTGGAAATCGCAGTAGTGGCACACGGCGATCGCGTCGGCTTTATGGTGGGTTAGTGGTAAATCGCAGTCAGGACAGCGGGCCGCGTAGCCGCACGCCGGGCATTGGATGCTGGTGGCGAAGCCGCGGCGGTTAAGCATGAGAATGATCTGCCCGCGCGCGGCGAGTGTTTTGCGGATGGCGTCGTGCAACGGCCCGCTGATTGAACCGCGGCCGCGCCCGGAGCGAAATTCGGTGCGCAGATCGATCGTGTCGACCTGCGGCAGTGGACGGCCGGATACGCGGTGCGGCAACTCGGCCAGTGTGAAGCGGCCACTGCGTGTGCGCTGCCAAGTCTCCAAGGCGGGGGTCGCCGAGCCGAGCACGAGCGGCGCGTGCTCGAAGCTGGCCCGCCACAGGGCGACATCGCGGGTTTGGTAGCGCGGCTGCGTGTCCTGTTTGAAGGAGGCGTCGTGCTCTTCATCGAGCACGATGAGTCCGAGTCTTGGAGTGGGGGCGAACACGGCGCTCCGCGCGCCGACGATCACTTGCGATTCGCCCCGCGCGATCCGTTGCCAATGCCAGTTGCGTTCGGGTTCGCCCAAATTGCTGTGGAGCACGGCTACATGCGGGAATCTCGCCCGGAACCGTTGTCGGGTCTGCGGAGTGAGGCTGATTTCGGGAACCAAGACGATCGCCTGTTTGCCGCGTTGGATCACCTCCTCGATCGCTCGGATGTAAACCTCAGTCTTGCCGCTGCCAGTCACCCCATGCAAGACGATCGTCTCGTGGCGTTCCGCCTTCAACGGTGCGAGGATCCGCTCGAAGGCGGCCTGCTGGGCATCGTTCAGCGCCGGCGGGTCCGCGAGTTGCTCGGGACGGTCCCGCACGTCGCCTGACATCACGCGTTCCACGCTGTCGACAATAAACCCTTTTTTGCGCAGCGTGGCGATCGAGGCGGTGGAGCATCCGGCCCGCTCGGCTAATTCCTGCGGCGTGAGCCCGCGTTCGGCGGCGGCGAGCGTTTCGAGAATCGCGCGTTGACGCGGCTGCAATGGCCACGTTTCGCGTTGGGCCCAAAGCGCGTCGGGAATCGAAAGAAACGTCTTTTCACGCGTGCCCGCTTGGCTGCGAACGGCGGCCGGGATCACCGTTTCCAACACCACGCCTAGTTCGCAGAGGTAATGCTCGGAAATCCACCGCGCCAGCCGCATCAGCTTTTCATCCACAAGCGGACGCGCGTCGACCACTCCGCGGATTTCCTTTAGCGGTCCGCGCCATTCGAGCTGCGGCCGATCGCCGGCGGCGGACAGCGCCGTTACATATCCGACCAAGGTCCGATCGCCTTTGCCGATCGGCACGCGTGCCCGGCGTCCCACTTCGACACGATCGCGAAGCGCTTCGGGAACGGCGTAATCGTAGGGGCCAAAGGGAGGTTCGGCGAACGCGACTTCCGCCACAAGCCGGTCGCGCAGTTCATCCTCTTCCCAAGGCGGGCGAGGTGGTTCGTCGGCCGCGAAAAGTCGTCCTTGACGGGAATCCATATTCGGTCTTCGCGGCGTGCGAACGCGCGGCTAGGATGCTCGGAACGTCGGGCGGAACGACGTCCCATGGCGGAACCGCCCTCCTCAGGGCACTTTACCAAACCGGACACTGGCCATGCGATTGGGGATTTACGGCGGCAGTTTCGATCCGGTGCACTACGGGCATCTGCTGCTGGCCGAAAGCTGCCGCGAACAGTGCCAGCTCGACGAGGTGTGGTTTCTGCCCGCCGGTAGTCCACCTCATAAATTGACTGGTCGTCTGGCGGCTGCTCGGGACCGCGTCGCGATGTTGCGGTTGGCGATCGGCGGCCACCCCGCCTTTCGAGTCGATACCCGCGAAATTGATCGAGGCGGGGTGAGCTTCACGGTCGACACCTTGGAGGAACTGCGTTCCGAGCGGCCTGGTGACGAACTGTTTCTGCTCTTGGGCGCCGACGCCCTGGCGGATTTGCCCACTTGGCGGGCGCCCTCGCGAATTGCCGATCTTGCCGTGCTCGTGACTGTCCGCCGAGCCGGTGCGGCCGCCGCCGATCTCAGTCGAGTCGCGGCGACGATCGGTCCGGTTGCCTATGCGCGATTGCTCGCGCACCAGGTCGAGATGCCGCAAGTCGATTTCGCCAGCCGCGATCTTCGGGCGCGCCTGGCGGCTGGAAAGAGTATCCGCTATCGCACGCCAAGGCCGGTCGAACGTTATTTGGAAGAGACTGGCCTGTATCGATCGGTCGAAAGCTAACGCTTGTTCCATTCTGGGTTTATGGTTCGAAGGACGTCCCTGTCCGTCGCCTCGCGTGTCGCATCAACGATTGGGCAGGCTCAAGCTGACGCGCGGCGTGCCCACAAGAGTTCCACGGTTCAAACCGGGAACATGGCCGTTCCCCTTGACCATTCATGGGCGGCCGAATAGCTTTACGACTCGCACGCGATCCAGTCGACGGCCCCTGCGGGACCGTCTTCGAACGCGTTGG
>JBJTOW010000523.1:0-5065 GCA_046074805.1 Planctomycetota bacterium
TCCCGCATCCCATTCCCGCAATACGCGTTCCACTTCCATCACCACGCGTTCGAGGCTCCCAGGCGCCACGATCGCAATCGACTCTTGATAAATCCCCCGGCCATACGTGCCGCTGGTGGGAAGATAGGAAGGCCCCCAGCCCTGCGCGATGGTGGCGATCAGCAGCGGACGATGCGGCGCGACGGCCCGCAACGCTGTTTGCAGCAGACTGTAATGCTCGCCAGGGACCGCTAAAAAATCCGCCCCACCCGTTCGCCAAAGACGCACTTCCAGCGGGTAACTCGCCCCCGTGGGAAGCTGCTCCAACCTTCGCGCCATCCGAGTTTGCCGCTCGACCATCGCGCGGCAATCGCGTGCTCGAGCCACATCGCCCGCCGCCATCGCCTGCGACTCGGCGACGCGCCACTGATCTAGATCCGCCGCTACCTGAGCAGACGTCGGCAGTTCGGCACGGTACGGCAGCTCGACGTCCCAACGTCGGTGCCGCCACTCGCCCAATTCGGATAGCTCGGCCGCCGGCAATGGCTCGTGGCGCCAGACGCCGATCGTAGCGCCTGAAACGACAGGCCCCGCATACCGATAGCAGGTCCCCGGCGGCGGCAACGACTCGATCGCGGCCATCGCGGCGTAGCCCACCCTTCGCCCATTTCGGTCGGCGACCGCCACATCCCCGACATACCCCTCATACGGCCCCAATTCGCCCGAGGCGCCTTGCAGAAAAACACAGGGAGCCGCCGTTTCCCGCTCGATCAACTCCCGCATCGCGCCGATATAGTCCGGACTGACCAGACGATTGTCCCACGCCAGCGTCGTCGGATGGCACGCGTAGTTGACGAACGTCGCCAGCGTTTCGCCCGAGTCGCTGGCAACCCGAGCCACCAACAGTGTGTCGTCCGCGCGCACCTTGGGGTCGTAGCCGCATACGAACTGGCCGCTGTCCGCGTCCCATTGATCGCGAAACACGGCTAAGTCGCAACGCCCTTGGCCGAACACCATTGTCGCTGGCTGGAGTCGCGAGATCGCTTGAGCGACCAGCTTGGCCAGATGCTGGCCGACGGCTCGCAGGTACTCGGGAATCAACTCGCCGCCAGGCAGCGATTGCCTGTCGAGCGTCATCAGGCCGGCGCCATGTGTATGCGTGAACAGGATCGTCACCGATTGTCGGGGCAGGCCTGTCGCCGCCTCGATCGGTTCCAGCAACATGTCCAGTTCGGCGGCCCCGACCAAACAGTGGTCCAGGGACGCCATGATGACCGGAGACGCTTGGCTGGTAGCGGTCGCGGCGGACGGCGGAGCAATGATGGCGACGGTGGCTCGCAGCGGACGATGGACGCCTTCCGCGCGGTCATGAGTGGCAGCGCCCCACATCCGATGGTAGATCCCGGGCGGCGGCGTGATGTCCGCCTCGGCCACAGCGAAACGACAGCGGGCTTGTGGAGTGCGGATCGCGTCCATGTTGTTTTCTGGTCCAGCGTGCGGAAACGGGGCAGCACTCGCGCTACCAACACTCGGTCGGGCGCGGATTACGCTTCGAGCCGCTTACGTTCGCGAGTCGGGAAGATGATTTCGTTGTGCCACACATGCTTGAGGTCGTCGATCACGCGTTGGAATTTCTCCACGTTCACGGGCTTGTGGATGAAATGCTTGACCGCCAATTGACGGCATTCGAGCTGATCTTCGACGTTTTCCGACGCGGTCAAGACAATCACAGGCAAGTCTTGGACGTCCTCGATCGCGCGGATGGCTCGCAGCAAACACAATCCCGAGATCTTCGGCAGCACCAAATCCAAGAGCACGACATCGGGCGTCGGCGCCGTCGCGTAGATGCCCTCGTGACGCAAAAAACTGAAGGCGTCGGCGCCGTCGCGGACAAGCGTCAGCCGATGGCGGAAAGGCAGGGCCCGAAGCGAATGGATGGTGAAGCGGGCGTCGACCTGGCTGTCCTCCACCAACAAAATCTCCATCGGGCGGCCAACATGGCCTCCCTGCGTTGTTAGCTCGGAATCCCCTAACCCTAGGTCGTCGCTCATGATTCGTTACGGCTTACGAGGCTTAAGCGGGATCGAGTAGACGTAGATCAGATGTTCGCTGTTGTCCTGCTTGGAAACCCAGGTTAGCTCCTGGTCGGGCTGAATACCCGGAATATCGAATTCGTGCGCAAGCACGCGGCTACCGGGCGCCATCTTCCGCAGTTGGGGGATCAGTTTGGCGTTCATATCGGGCAGCAGGAAAAGCATCATCACGGTCACGTCGGAGACATCCACCGTGAAGATATCGCGTTCCTCGATACGGACCAGCGCATCGAGTTTCATTTCGCGGGCCTGAGCGCGGCCCTTGGCGACCAGCTTCGGGTCGAGTTCGTAACCGGTCGCGCGGCAACCGTACTGTTTGGCGGCGGTCAGCAGGAACCGTCCATCGCCGCAGCCGAGATCGCAAACGTGATCGCGTTTGGTGACCTTCGCAAGCGACAACATCTTCTCCACCACGTCTTGCGTGGTCGGATAGAAGCCGACGTCCGGCTTGCGTCGCGGCTTTGCGGCCAGTTCGTCGGCGTGGCTGGCAAGGCGCATGAAAGTAACAAATAAGAAGACGACGACTGGGACGATCGCCCATCGCCGACTCGTTCCAACCACTCCAGTTCTCCAGCCTGACTGGATGCGAGAACGCTCCCAGAGACCACCCGGCCCGATTCCAGAATCAACGGATCCACGCATCGTTCCCGCCTCCCCAACTTAGCCGCGAGCTGTGGAACCGCTCGCATCGCTCGTCCAACGACTACGTTCGCTTCAAATTGGACCCGCGCGCCACGCGGCAAGCAAGCCTGTTGACGGGAATATGGCGCGGTTTCTCCCCGAGTCGCAAAGTCAGTCGAGTTCGAGAACTCGGGTGTACGAATCGGCGTGCGAGAATCGGGGGGGAGTGCGAACCGGAATGCGCGAACCCAAGCTAGCGAACCCAAGCTAGCGAACCACCGTCGAAGACGGCTGCCGTGACCATTCAAGAACAAGTTTCGGCGAACCATTGCTCGACACCGGCCGCACCGGCTTGGAAATCCGCGGATCCCGCGCTGCCTCCTCAGGATGCTCACGCAGATACTCGCTACGGATCTTCGCATACGGGTCTTCGTTACTGGCGACCGGGGCTGAGGTCGACGGAACGCTCGATGCCGTGCTCGGCACAGTGCCTGAAACCGCGGTTCGCGCGGCGGACGGCGACAGGGGGGTGAATCCAACTTGCTGGGTCGTTCCTCCGTCATCCTGGTTCGTGGTGTATGTCACAGGCACCAACGGCGCGGTCGGCGGCACAGCCGCGATTCGGGCGCCAACAGCCGCCGATGGAAGAGACGCATCAGGCAAAGAGGAGACCGGTTCCACAACACGCGTGTTGGCAGCGGCCAACTGGACTACTCCCGCCGAGCCACTCCGGAAACGCTCGGCCAACTGTGGATGGCCTCCCTTGGCGACCCAACGATTCCATTGTTGCTGCAGATCGCTGAGGTCCGCGAAACCGTAGTTGCGTTTCACCGCCGCAGCCCAGCGACGATCGCCCAGCCCTTCGCCGACAAACTGGATGAAGCGGCGGCGTCCTTCCAGCGAAATGAGGAACCGCGTTAGCGAATAGCCCTGCGCGTACAAGGGCAACACGTCACCTGGGTACTCAGTCATCGCGAACATCGCGTTGAATGGGATACCCCGGTTTGATTGCAGAAAAGTATTGAGGAGACGTTCCTGTTTTTGGCGTTCGCTGACATGCTCGGTCGTCGTACAGGCCCCCTCGTCGGCCCACCGCGGCAACGGTCGGCCAAAGTGCGTCGCGAACACCATGTGCGTCACTTCATGGGGAAGCACGCTGTCGAGCACTCGTTCCCGAGTTCCCTGAATCCGCATACTCCAACCATACGGCTGGCCCCGATCGAAGTAGAACTGCGTGACACCGCCGGCGCCCGAATCGTTCACGACCTCGATCGGACAACTGTCGCGCCACGGCGGCAGTTCGCGTCCCAGCCAATCGATCGCCAACTCCTTTCGCAATCGCTCCGCCGCCTCGGCGACTTCCTTGGCGTACTCGGGCGTCGACGCCGTGACGATGAAATACTGCGTCCGGTAACCAGCCGCGCACGCGGGGTTCAACCAAGTCGCGTTCGCCGCCGTCGCCATGAGAATCACGACGACCAGCGTGAAGACCGATCGCGTCGTTTGGCGAGCGTCCATGCTCGAAACCCTCATCCTTGAGGAACATCGTCATCCCTGTGCCTGATCCCGCTCGAAGGTCTCGCATCCTGCGAACTTCGCACGGGAACCCGCCGGTAAGCCGAAGGGCATGGAGCAATCTAATTCACGGGCCCTGAAATCACCTAGCCCAAAAAAATGGTCCTCGATAGACCGTTGAAACGGAAAGACAAAACGGGAAGCCAAAAACGAAAGCGGGACGCCCTTACCAGTTCGTTGGTAAGTCGTCCCGCCATAAACCTCAAGGCGACTCGGCGCGATTGGATCGCGTTACGGCTTCGCCGGTTCTTTGTCCTTCTTCGCCGGCGCGTCTTTGCCCGCTTCAACGTCCTTGAATTGCGTCGAGAGGTATTGGCTCAGGCTGCGTGCCATCCGCGATTCGGGCGCGGCGGCCAACGCCTGCTCCAGAATCGCCTTGCCCGCCGCCTTGTCTCCCAGCTGAGCGGTGATCAAGCCCTTGCCGACGAGCACTTCCTGGAGAGCCTCGCCTTCGGGCTTGAGCGTGGTAATGAGTTCGTCGAGCTTCGTGAGCGCCTCCGCGGTCATTCCGAGTCGACGGATTCCGCCGATCGCCTTGCGAACTTCGGCCGCCTTGGCGACGCCTTCGTATTTGGCCTTCAGACCAGCCTTGTTCTCGCCATCCAGCTTCGTGATCTCGGCGACTTCCTCCGAGTACCGCGACACGGCAAGCTCCGCGTCAACGACAGCGATCGCCTGATCGAGCAGCTTCGCGCGGTCCTCACCCTGGGCCTTGGCGGCTTGGGCCAGCAATTCATCCCGCTTTCCACGGTTGGCCACTTGCCCTTCGAGGTTTTCCATGTAGGCCGCCGGTTCCT
>JBJTOW010000524.1:0-7363 GCA_046074805.1 Planctomycetota bacterium
TGCAGGGCGTCCTGCAATGTCGCCGCGCGATAGGTTTTGATTTCCATGATTGAACGCTCCCCGGCCTACGCGGCCGGCGCCGCCTCGCGGTTCGAAACGGCCCGCCATCCCGCATCCACGTCCCGCTCAGCCGGGTCCGTGACAACGCCCACCGATTCCAAGTGGGTGTCGCGGGTGACCTCCCGATAACTCAACACGGCCAACCGTGGCAGACGCGCCGCGGTTAGTTGTTTCACGATCGCGCGAACCGCCGGACTGGCAAGCACCACGGGAGGCCGTCGGAGCCGCGTTAACTTCGGCAATTCGTCGGCGATCCCGTCGCACAATGCGTCGACCCAGGTGGGCTTCCATCGCCAAACGCCCGCATCGCTATCGCGCCGAGCGGCCGCCAACCGATCCTCCAATTCCGGATCCAACGCCACAACGAAGAGCCGCTGGTCCCGATCCCGGTACCGCGCGCTCAATGTTCGTGCCAGCCGTTCCCGGACATGCTCGACAAGCACCGCCGGGTCGGTTGTGCGCGGAGCGTAGTCGCCAAGCGTCTCCAGAATCAATGCCAATTGGCGGATCGGAACTTCTTCGCGAAGCAGCATGCGCAAAACCTGCTGCAAGTCGGCCAACCGCAATTGATTGGGGATTAAATCGTCCACCACCGCGGGCGCTGTTCGCCGCAGTTCCTCGAGGAGGTGCTTGACCGCGTCGCGCGTCAGCAGTTCGTCGGCGTGTTGACGAGCGACTTCGAGCAAATGGCCCGCGACCAAGGACGCGGGATCCTGCACCGAGTAGCCCTGTGATTCGGCCCGTTCCCGATCGGCTCCTTCAATCCAGTAGGCCGGTCGGCGCGAAACGGGATCGATCACCGACTGGTCGCCGAGTGGTTCCAGCTCCAACCCCGGATCGACCGCCAGCAGCGAATCGGGCTGCAGTGTTCCCTGGGCCACGACATTCTGGGCCAATCGCAATCGGTAGCCTCGTTCCTCAAGCCGTAGGTTATCGCGAATCCGCACCTTCGGCAGAATCAAGCCAATCTCCGCCGCCACTCGCTGGCGAACCGCCGTCACGCGTCGCAACAAATCGCCACCGCGAGCGGCATCCGCAAGCTTGAGCAGCCGCAATCCCAGTTCAATCTCCAGCGGATCAACCGCCAGAAAGTCCTCGACCCGGTCCTCCCGCGTTCTCGTCCCTTCGCCACGGCTGTCGAGTCGGCTATCCGCGCGACCATCGGAACGGTTCAGTTCGCTGGTTGCCCGATGAGTGGCTGAAACGGCAGAGTGGCTACCGTTCCCAGAAGCTGGATGCGCGTGCGGAAAGTGGGCGTTGGTGACCGGACCATGCGTGGGTGAGTTTGAACCGGGCCAGCTTGGACCAAGCGAAGCTGAGCTTGGCGATGAACCCGACGTTGGCGCATTCGACGGCTGTGTGCGCTGCGAGACCATCCCGGAATGCGCGGCCGTGGATGTGGGAGTTGATGACGAACGCTGGGAAACACCGTCTTGTTTTTGTCGTCGATGGCCTTGTACAGCGAGCATCAAGCAGCCGCCGCCGAGCGTGAGCAACGGGATCTTCGGCAGCCGAGTGAAAACCAGTAGCCCCAGAAATGCGGCGGAAACGACAAGCACTCGAGGGTTGGCGAACAGCTGGGTCGCCACATCGCGTGGCAAATCCGAACGCTCGCCGCCGCGGGTCGTCAGCAAGCCGGCGCCCAGCGACACCAGCAACGCGGGAATCTGGCTCACAAGACCATCGCCGATGGTCAGCCGGGTGAAGACATCGGCCGCCTCGGCCAACGACATTCCCCCTTCCGTCATCCCGAGCACTAGTCCTCCGATGATGTTGACCAGAGTGATCAGCAAGCCCGCGACCGCGTCGCCGCGAACGAATTTTCCCGCCCCGTCCATCGCGGCGTGGAAGTCGGCTTGTTGCGAGAGGGCCTGACGTCTTCGCTGGGCTTCTTGATGGTCGATGATGCCGGCTTGGGTATCCGCGTCGATCGCCATCTGGCGACCGGGGAGGCCATCCAACGAGAACCGCGCCGCCACCTCGCTGATCCGCGTCGCGCCCTTGGTGATCACGATGAACTGGATGACGAAGATGATGGCGAAAAGCACCACGCCGACCACCAGTCGATCACCCGCCACAAACTCGCCGAAGCCCCGAATAACGCCGCCCGCCGCATCCAATCCGTGCGTGGCGCCCTGGGTCAAAAGCAAACGCGTCGACGCGATGTTCAGCACTAAGCGGCCCACGGTCGACGCCAACAGCAGTGTGGGAAACACGCTGAATTCCAGCGGCGATCGCACGTAAATCGTCGTCAACAGCATGACGACAGAAATCGCCAAGCTGGCGGCTAGCAGGGCGTCCAGCACCACGGCTGGCAACGGCACGAGAATCACCATTACCGCGGAGATAACTCCCAGCGGCAGGATCAATTCGGGCCAACGTTGCAATCGCGTCATGAGCGTTCCACCATCCATGTCCAAGAGGGCGCGGAGGGTACCGAAGCGTCTCTGAACTGTCCAGTCCGATTGGTTTAGCTGCGCATAGCCGCATGGCCGCATGGCCGCGTGTCCACCGTTTCCCGCAGATGCTTGGAGTGTCGGCGGTGGCCGGCTACCATGATGCGAATCTTAAGTGGAGCTTAGGGACCCGGAATCGACATCCCATCGTGAAAATCAACTGTCCGAAGTGCGGGGCCACACTAAAGGTTGTCGACCCCGATCCCCTAGCCACTCATTCCTGCCCCAAGTGCCAGGCCGTGTTTCGCGCGCCGTCATCCAAAGGCTCGATGCCCCTGCCAACCGCGTCGACGCCCCCTGTGAAATCGGCCACTGCTAAATCGCCAGCGGTGCAATCGCCAGCGGTGAAATCGCCAGCGGTGCAATCATCGACTGCGGCAAGTTCGCCAGCGGCAATCTCCGCGGCCCATCCAGCGACGACACCGGCGATGACTCCCGCGGGAAAATCGCCCGTGGCCCAACCGCTACCCGCTCCACCCGCCAAATCCCATGTCCCAAAGTCGATTCCCATTACGCCTCCGCCGCCCCCCCGCACCGCCGCACCAACGCCACCAAACGCCCCCACCCTTCCCCCGACCACGTCTGCTCAGCGACTTGCGTCCATCGACGACCTTCCCGCATTAAAGATGGACGACGATGAAGTTCTCTACTCCAAGCCATCGGCTGTCCCGCCCCTTACCGCAATGCCGACGGCAAACGTGAAAGGCGCAACCCCAGCGGCGACCGCGAGCGCGGTGGCGAAGACACTCGCGCCGCCGATCGCGCGTCAGTCAGGCGAATATCGTTTTTCGCAGGCCTGCAAACTGTGTGGAACTCGGGTGGACTTCACGAGCGGGCAGATTGGCGAGACGACCGCCTGTCCCGATTGCTTCAGCGAGATGGAGATTCGCGAGCCTGGGCCGGAACAGGAACGACGGCCACTCAGCGAAGACCGATTCGGCGAACCGGATAGTTTGTCGATGGAGGCGGATCCGGCGGCCGCGAGTCGGCTTGACGCGCCCGACGCGCTCCGGCAGCGCGCCGACCAACTGCTGGAAAAAGCGGCCGCCGCATTGCGGTCCGAGCAACGCGAGGAACAGGACGGTCGTTTCAACGACGCGGCGGCGGGGCGTTTGCTGTCCGTATTCGCTCAACGAGAAACGCTCGCTCGGTTAGGCGTGATTGCGTTGAGCGGCACAGTCGCCTTCGCGCTCTTGGATTGGCATGTCGGTCGAGTGCTCGCCGGAGAAGGCGACGGCGCTGCGACCTACTTCACAGGCGCCGTGGCAATGTGCGCCTGCGGAACTTGGTTCACTTTGCTTGCCACGCACGCCATGGCGTTGTTGCGTGGCAGCCTCGCCGACTTGTCCGCCCCGATTCCATGGCCGCTTCCGCTGTCGGATGCGTGGATTCGAGCGCCATGGCGCATCGCCTACGCGCTAATGGTGGCCGGATTTCCCGGGCTCGTTTCGGGCTTGGCGTTGGTCTTCGCGGGACTGCCCAGTTGGCTCGGACTACCGCTGTTGCTGGTCAGCGAAGTCGGGCTGTTTCCGGTGATCTTACTGTCGATGGAACGTCGCGAGGGCTCGTGGAGCGTGTATGAACCGGGAATCGTCGACGACCTATTGGCCATCTGGCCAGCGACCGCGACCTTTTATCAAGCCGCGGCGCTATTAGGGATTCTGGCATTGGTCGCGATGGCGGCGGCGGGACTCGGTTCGCCCTGGTACGCGGTGATTCAGGGACCCGCAATGGCAGCCATCGCCATGATTGGCTTCCGCCTCATGGGATGGCTGAATATCGCCCTGATCTCTCCCGCTCTCGACGATTGATGGCTCACGCGAACCGGCCGCAAGCCTCGGCTATGAAACAGACGGCCAGTCAACAAACGGCCAGTCAACAGGTGGCCAGTCCAGCGGCCCGCATCAAGTAGTCGGCCTGAGCAGCTCGTAGCGGGTCGAATGCCGCGCAGTCCAGCAGGGGAAACCGAGCCGTATCGGCGAAAACTTTTTCCAGGGAGCCGAGTTTGGCGAGTTCCGCGTTGACCAACGCGCCATAGGCGGACGTCTTGAACCGCAAGGGGCCAGTCCGTCCGCTGACCTTCACTTGGCTACCTGGCGCAATGACGGCCAGGCCCGCTCGGAAGAACTGTTGGAACAGCCGAGACTGGCTCAGACCGCCCGTCAAAACATACGTATCGACCGTCCAGCGTCCCGAACGTTTCACTTCATCCGCCATCCCAGCGACTCGGGATAGTAACTCGACGGCGATCGAGAACTGGGTGCAGGCCGTGCGAAGGCCGAGCGAACTGCGTTCCCACCCGGGCGGAAATGTCTCGAAGTGCCGCGTGTCATCATGCAGAACTCGGCGAAGATCCGCCAACGCCACATCCAATGTCAACGCGTTGAGCTGCTCCAATTGGTTGGCGAACGCGCCGGCGTAAGTTTGGAAGAATCGCGAATACCACGCGCCGCAGTCGGCGAGCATCCGCAGCAAGAATACGCCTTGGTCGTAAAACTCGAAACGCATCGATGCGCCATCGGCGGGCAGCCGGATGTCTTTGGGACACGCCAAGTTGATCGTGCCGCTAGTTCCAGCCGACACGACCAACCGCCGATAGTCGTCTGTCATGCCGCAACCGACAGCCGAAGCATGGTTGTCGCCAAGTCCAGCGGCGAATCGCCAACCAGCGAGCAGCGATTTGACTCGCTGCCAAGCATCGTCTCCTCCACCGGAGGTTTGAACCGTGCCGACGATCGCTCCGGTACTGACGGCTTGGGGAAACCAAGCCAGATCAAAACCGGCCGCCTGGATGGCGCCGACCGCCAATTGGCGAGTCTCTTGCTCCAGCAAACCGTTGCTAAGCGCATCGGACTTGGCAAGCGAAGCGACACCCGTAAGCGAGAAGGCGACCCAGTCGCCGGTCAACATGACATGCCGCAAGACGCCGCGCAGCGACGGTTCCACTTTCAGCATGTGTCGCAGTTTTGGCAGCACGAAACGCGGGGCGAGCGGCCCGACAACCGACTCGACCCCTTCCGCCCGCAATTCCCGAGTCTCCTCCTCCGCCGCGTTGCACTGCCAAGTGATGGCGGGCGCCAGTGGACGCGCGGACGCGTCGAGCAGCACCAGATCATGCTGGCGGCAAGCAACCGAAACAAATCCCGGATCGCCGTTCATCCGAGCGAACGACCAGCCGCGGGCGGTCAGCGCTTCCAGCAAATCGGCGATCATGTCCGGCAACGGAGCGAGGTCGAAGCCGGGGTAACGCGCGTCCCCGCGCCATTCCCGACGCTCGCGCATCTCCGTCCGCACAAAATCCTCGTCGCCTCCCTCGGACCGAACGGCGAGCGCAAGTTCCGTGGTCGTGATGTCGATGGCTAAAAAAGCGGCAACCTTGTGAGTCATGGAAGATGGAAAGGTCTGAGATGGTTTGGGGGAGAAACAAGGAATGAGTGAGCGAGGAGTGAGGAGCGAGCGGCGACAGTGAAGTGAACTCAACCGACAACTACCCTTGAGGCACATCGCGGCGGTCGCGGGGATCCATCATTTGATCGAACCCGAGCCATAGCGCTCGCGCGTAGCGGAAAAACCACATGGGAAACAAGACGGTGAAGGCGAAGGCCGCCAGCAGCAGCGTCGCGTTGCTGGCGACCCTCATCAGCATCAGGGGAATGTAGGCGATCGTCACGATGGCCGCCGTCAGTCCATAGTTGAAATAGATGGAGCCGAGGAAAAAGCCCGCTTCGCGTTCAAACCGCGTTTCGCACGCGGAACACCGCGGGTTCATGCGGAACCAACCCGCGAAAAGCTTGCCAGTTCCACAGACGGGGCAGCGAAGCCGCAAGCTCCGCCAGACCAATTTTCCAAACATGATCGCCTGCTTCCTCGAAGAACTTACTTGACGGGCGTTTCCACGCCTTTGCCGTCCCGCAAAAACGGATCGCGGACCTGCTTGCCTTCGACCGGCGGCGTTTCACGAATCCAAATGTTGCGGAACCGCATCGGGTTGCCATGGTCTTGCAAGCGAATCGGCAGCCGATCGGGGTGGGCCTTGTACTGAGGCGGGCGGTTGAACGGCGTATCGCCCTTGAGCGCGAAGTGGTTGAGGATCAGCACGCCATTGTGCAGCGCGGTGATGTAGGCGGGCGATTTCAACGAGCCATCGGCGGCGAAACGTGGAGCTGTCCAAACGATGTCGTAGACGTTCCAAGTTCCCGGCGGCCGAGTGGCGTTGACGGCTGGCGGCGTCTGCTTGTAGATCGCTCCCGCTTGTCCGTCGAAGTAGGTCTTGTTTTCGAACGAATCCAGAACCTGGACCTCGTAGGTGTTCATCAGGAAAACGCCGCTATTGCCTCGTCCCTGGCCGTTGCCGGTCGCCGGAGTCGGAGCGGACCATTCAATGTGCAGTTGGCAATCGCCAAAGGCCGCTTTCGTTCGCAGGTCGCCTTTGCCGCTGACCATCGAGCCTTCGACGACTTTCCAATTGGTGCTGCCTTCCCACGCCGACAAATCCTTGCCGTCGAACAGCACAACGGCGTCGGACGGCGGCCCGCCGTTCTCACCAGGCCGGACCACAGCCGGCTCTTTCCATTCAATCCCGTTGAGGAATTCCTGGGCGGCGGCAGACGAGTGCCCAACTACGACGCCGTAGGCGATAGCCAACAGCGTGCTGAGCGACAACCAACGAAGACTACGCGACATAGCAATTCGTCCACAAGGCAAGGAGGGAGGTTAGGAAGAAAACGCTTCAGACCGGCGAGGCGGCCACTAGCGGCGGCAACCGATTTCGGCGACTGGGTCGCGATTGTACGGCAAGAAGCCGCCGTTGACAGCGGCCGCGACTTCCGCGTATGAACACGCCACGC
>JBJTOW010000525.1:0-2929 GCA_046074805.1 Planctomycetota bacterium
GACGCCCGGGACACGGTACACGCGCGGCGAATGGCTGCCAATCGGGCCGAGCGGCGGGATGTCGTTAGGGTGGCGACACGCAGGCAGGGGGAAGACACGCAAGCTGGCGGGCGATGCGTAGTCAGGGAGGCGATGCCAGAGGATCGTTTACGACGGGCCGCCGCGCGGAGCGGCGCGGCTGGTAGAATCCAAATTGGGTTGGAACGGAAACTTTTCGCGGGACAAAGCCATGCAGGTTGCGTTGAATCGTGTTGTATCGATCGATTATCAGTTGCGGGACGACGCGGGTGAATTAATCGATGAATCGGAACCGGGCGAGCCGCTGGAGTACCTGCATGGCTTAGGCGGAATCATTCCCGGGCTGGAGAAGGCTCTGGAGGGCCGCCGGGTCGGGGATAGCTTCTCGATCGTCGTGCCGCCGGAAGAGGGCTACGGGGAACACAACCCCAAGTTGACCCAGCGAGTGTCGCGGCGCGACTTCGGCAAAGACCAGGAAGTGGAGATCGGCATGCGGTTTCGCGTGCAGACGAACATGGGACCGCAAGTGGTCACCATCATCGACATCGAGGGCGATGAAGTCACCCTAGACGCCAATCACGAACTGGCCGGTGTAACGCTCTGCTTCCAGATCGCCGTGCGGAAAATCCGCGAGGCGACAGCCGAAGAGATTTCGCACGGCCACGTCCACGGCCATGGCTGCAATCATTGAGCGCCGGCTTAGCTTGAGCCCAGCCACTTGGACGTCGAAAACAGAATTTCCTCTCTTCTTGTACGACTGACCTCCCGTCCGTCGCCATCCATCTTCTTGTACGACGGACTTCCAGTCCGTCGCCATCCGTCTTCTTGTACGACGGACTTCCAGTCCGTCGCGATCCCTCTTCTTGTACGACGGACTTCCAGTCCGTCGCCATCCGTGCTGCGACGGACTGAGAAGTCCGTCGTACGGGTCAACTGCAACCGGTAACCGAATCGTGAACGCGTGCCGTCGCGGCCGTCGGCGATCCGTCACGTTCAATGGCACCGTGGCAGGTCGCGGGGCGTGGGTTCTACCCGTTCTTCGATCGGCGCCTCGTCGACGGCGCCGTCGGCTTCCTCCACGGTCAAGTCATGTTCGTGTCGGAGGTGCGAATACAGTAACTCCATGCCGGCCGCCGTTATCGTGAACGCCAGCCCGCACCGCGGGCAGATTTTGACCTTCATGCATGGCTCCAGGCGGACGAAGACGATGCCGTTCGAGCGGTTGGCTGTGCTCACATCCCAGTGAAACTCCTAACCGCCGGCGATCGGCGGGAGCAACCAGACAGTATCGCCATCGCGGAGACGGATGGCGTTCGCGTCGCTGGCCGCAACGGCCGAATCGTTGACCGCGATCAGCAAGCTGGGGCGGATCGCGCCAATGTCGCTCAGCAAGTGCGGCCGGCCCGCCGAGTGCCGCTCGGCCAAGTGTGCGATAAGTTCGGCGAGTGTGCCACCGGGCGACCACGCGATCTCCTCGTCGCCGCAGCGCGTCGCCGCTCGCAGTTGTCCCGAATATTTAACGCGGATATTCATCGGTTCAAGCCATTGTGGGCGGCTCGTGCGCCAAGCTTTCGACGGGGCGCACTTCGAGTTTTCCATTTTCGAGCACATACAATCGGTCGGCGACCTGGCGGGCTTCGCTGCGGCTATGGGTGATGTGCAGCGTGGTCAAGCCGCTTTCCTGGTGAATGGACCGCAGGAGTGCGCACAGGCGATCGCGCGTGCGTTCATCCAAGGCGTTGAGTGGCTCGTCGAGCAGCAGGACTTTGGGATTGAACGAGAGAGCGCGGCCGATCGCCACGCGTTGGGCTTCGCCGCCGCTCAGATGCCGCACGCCGCGTTCGAGCAGCGGGGCGATGCCGAGGACTTCGGCGAGCAACGCGACGCGGTCGGCGATCGCCGCCGCCGTCCAACGGCGCAGCCGGAGCGCGAACTGTAGATGTTCCCGCACCGACATCATCGGAAACAGGGCGAGATCTTGCGGCACGTAGCCGACTCCGCGGTCGGCGGGCTTCCAAGTGGTGACGTCCTGGCCATCGAGCCGCACGTGGCCGGCGACGATCGGCTTGAGTCCGCACAGCGCTTCAAGGATCGAGGTTTTTCCTTGGCCCGTGCCGCCCATGAGCACGCCGTACACGCCATGCGGCACAACGACGTTGACGTCCCGCAGCGAGAACGCGCCGGCGCGTAATGAAAGCCGCTCCAGTTCGATCATCGCCCCACCTTCGTCCCCAGCAGCCGCACGATACCTAGGACGATCATGGCGGCCGCGACCATCAACAACGACACGGCGACAGCCGCTTCCAATTGCCCCACGCTCAGTTCGAGGAAAACCGTGGTGGACAAAACTTCGGTTCGCATGCGCGTCGCGCCGGCGAAGACGATAATGGGACCGAACTCGCCCAGCGACCGCGCCCAGGAGATCGTTAACGCGGCGATAAGACCTCGCCACGCCTGCGGCAAAGTCACCAGGAAAAACGCTTGTCCCCGTCGGCAGCCGAGCGTTAACGCCACCTGTTCGGCGCGTGTGTCGATCTGGTCGAATGTCACTCGCATCGTCTGCACAGCGAACGCGCACGCCACCGCGAACTGAGCCAAAACCACCGCCGGCTCGGCGTAGGTCACGCGAATACCCGTCCAGGCTTGCAAGCGTTGCTCGAGATTGCCCCCCGGCAATCGCAAATGGAACAGAATCAGCAGGCTGAGTCCAATCACCAGGGGCGGCAACACAACCGGAATGTCGATCAGCGTGTCGATCAGCCAACGGCCGCGAAATGTGAATCGCGAAAGGAGGTAGCCAAGCGGCGTCGCTACCCAGACCGACAAAAGAGCCGAGATCGTGCAGCTGATCAGCGTCAGTCGGATCGCGTAGCGGATCTCCGGTTTGGCGAGCGCGGCGGCAAAATGCTTC
>JBJTOW010000526.1:0-3091 GCA_046074805.1 Planctomycetota bacterium
CGACAATTTGCGGCCGTCCGAGAGCAGGCAGACGATATCGCCATGAAGCTCGCTAGCCTTGGTCGCAACCAATCCCTCGCGGTCGACCACGGTGCCAAGCGCCACCTGGGCGTTCTCCACCATCACTCGCACCGTCGACTCGCGGCACCCCGCAACCACCTCGGCGAACGCATTGCGGACCGAGGCGTGATCGCGTTGCAGCGGATTGCTGGAACGCAGTCCGGCCATCCGTTCAAGCCAACGCCGCACTTCACCCGTGCCTTGGTTCTCGGATCCGCGTTCCACCAACTCGCGTTCTTCGGCCCCTGCGACCGCCTGGAAAAGCGACTCGGGTTGGCTACTCGGCCAGTAGCCGCTTGCCGGGATGAAACCGGTGGACGCCGCGCCGAAGAACGCGGCGGCAACAACAGTGGCGGCGCGAATCCGCCGACGAACGGTGGCACGCGGATGAAACATCCGAAACCGGGAGGCACTGGAGCGGATCATCTTCAGCGGTTCGCTTCATTTGCCGCAGCCTCCTGCCGCGTGGTAATCCTAGGGGGGAGAGTTTGCACCGATTATTCTGGTCGCGCCGGTCGCGACTTGCAACACGGACGGCGAAGTGGACACCGAGACTGTTTGCGGTCGCGCGACGGGCGAGGCTCACCGCTTGCCGATCACGATCCGCAGTTCAAGCCGCTCGTCGCCGCGTTTCACGACAATCGCCAAGTTTTCGCCTGGGTTTGCTCGTCCGATCAGTTCCGTAAGCGATGCGAAGTTAGTGACCGCTTCGCCGCCAAGTTTCAGCACGATGTCGCCCGGTTTCATCCCCGCCCGCTCCGCTGGCGTTTCCGGAAACACTTCCGTAATGCGAGCCACCGAGTCCTCGGCCGCCCCGCGAACTCCGATGAACGGAGCTTGGCCGGGCAAATGTCCCCATTCCTCGCTGGCAGCCAGCCGCTCCCAACTGCGATGGAAACCGTCGATCGGAACGTGCAGATTGGCCGTCAACATGCCGCCGATACGGCTGTGGATGCCAATAACTCGCCCGCTGGCGTCGAACAACGGACCGCCCGAATCGCCTCCCACCAAGGTGCAGTCGGAGACCAGCACCGTGTCGCTTGTTTCCAGGATTCGGCCGAGTCGTAGGACCGGCTTCCGGCCCTTTTCCACGCCACCCGGATGCCCTGTGGCGACACACCATTGTCCCGCCTTGATCGTGTCCTTCGGAGCCATTTCGACGGTCGGATAAGTTCCCGGCTTCATGATGCGAATCAAAGCGGCGTCAAGGTTGCGGTTCAAACCAAGTGCCCGCGCGGGCACCCGACTGCCATCCAGAAGAATCACTTCGCAGTCGGTGGAAGCTCGCTGCGCGACATGCGCGGCGGTCAACACCAGCCCCGTTTTCTCCACGATCACGCCGCTCCCGTACGCCTGCCCGACTCGCACCCCAACCGTCGCGCTCAGCAACCTGTCGGAGAGCTGCCTCAAATGGGCTTGCATCGCCTTCAACTCGCCCACGCCCGTTGGCACGCCGCCCGCAAATACGGCAGGCACTTGCGGCTTATCCTGGCCTTCTACCACGCCTTGTGCATTGGGGGACTCGACGCTGCCCAACGCTGAGTTAGCGGGCACGATCGCCTGCAGCGGAATCTTCGCGGGCGTGGGAACCGGGGTAGGGGAGGTTGACGGCTTAGGCGCCGGAGCCGGAGTTTGAGTCGCTGGCTGGGCGCTTGCCGATGACGCGATGATCGAAAATACGATCAGAGACAGGGCAACGGCCAACAGCGACACAAGCTTCTGGCCCGATGAGTTCCGACGAGTCAAGTTACAACCAGTCGAATTACGGCCAGTCGAGTTACGGCCAGTGGCGTCAAAAGCAGCGGACGCGTCACGAACAGCGGAGGCGTCACCAACAACGCGGGAATCTCGGGATAACAGGCTGGCGACGGAGGGCCGCCGCTGGGGACGAACGCGAACCGCCAGCCGTGCGGCGAGTGGTATCGCGGCGTGAACCGCGACCGAAGACGCGTCGTCAGCCCTCATCCAGCCACCTCCTAATCCGTATCCGTGGTAAAACTGATCCGATCGCGGAGTTGCCTCGCGAAACTTGCGTAAGTTTAGCTCAAGTCCCTATCGGCTGGCCAGATTTTCGCCCTCGGATATGGGCTGCTTGCCGACGTTTCGTGGCGCTTCGGTGGGCGACCTTGCCGGTTTTTCCGACGAATCGCTCCGCCGTTCGGCGTATTTCGCTGGGGATGGGACGAGGGTCGCGAAGCGCAACGGCGTGGACGGCGCCGTTTGGACGAGCACAAGCGGTTAGGAAAAACGCGAATGGCAACAAATCGACTGGTCGTTGGCTGCGGTTATCTTGGGCAACGGGTGGCTCGCCTGTGGCGGGAACAGGGTGACGTGGTATTCGCCGTCACGCGTTCCGCCGACCGAGCGTTAGAATTCGAGGCCCAGGGCTGGCGACCGCTCGTCGCCGACATACTCGACCCGTCGTCAATCGCCGCCGCGATTGCCGCCATTCCACCACCGGAATCGGTGTTGTTCGCGGTTGGCTACGACCGCGGAGCCACGGCTTCCATTCGACAAGTTTATGTGGAGGGCTTGCGGCACTGCTGCGGTGCCCTGCTGGACCGCGTGAGCCTGTTGCGCAGTTTCGTCTATGTCAGTTCGACCGGAGTTTACGGCCGTATCGATGGCGACTGGGTCGACGAGTCTTCCCCATGCGACCCAACCCGCGAAGGTGGACGGGCCTGCTTGGAAGCCGAGCAATTACTGCGTGGCGGTCCATTGGGCCCGCGGACGATGATTCTTCGCTGCGCGGGGCTTTACGGACCGGGCCGAACGCCGCAGGCCGCCTCGATCCGGGCTGGCGAACCGATCGCCGCGCCGGCGGACGGCTATCTCAATCTGATTCACATCGATGACGCGGCGGAGATTACCGCCTGGGCCGCCGACAACCAGCCACCGCCCGAGCTATTCAACGTGGCTGACGGCCATCCAGTCGTTCGCCGACAGTATTACGAGGAACTGGCCCGCATCCTGAACGCCCCGCCCCCCGTTTTCGCTCCACCTTCCCCGGACTCGCCCGCCGCCACCCGCG
>JBJTOW010000527.1:0-5842 GCA_046074805.1 Planctomycetota bacterium
CCCAGTCCCTCCCAACGGACTTTCAACTGGGAGCCTTGTGGGAACCGGCCATCGTCAAGCGTGGCGTGCAGCGCGCCGCGGAAGCCAGCCTGGGTGAGCACTCCAGGAAGCATCGGCGTAATGCCGAAACGGCGGCGGGCGAAGACCGTGGGCGACTTTCCGGCGAGCGTCCGGTAGAGCTCGCCGCCGCGGGCGAGTTCCGCCGCGAACGACTCGTGGCCCATCAGCGGCCAACGACGCTCGACGATCTCTCCGCCCAGCAGCGCGGCACGGCCTTGCGAGACAGCGCTGGCGAGCGCTTCGAGCGTCGCGGGCTCTTGCCGCGCCATCCGTTCCAGGGTGCTGCCGGAGATAACTAGGTTTTGGCGTTCTGTCCCGGCAAGCTCTCCGCGGAGCGATGCGCCAATCGTGGTGTCCGCTACCAGCGTCATGTCAAGCACAAACGCTTCCACCGGATAATAGTGGTTGCGTTCCTCCGACAGCATGTCAAAACATGCGGTAAGCTTTTCGCGAGCGAGCGGTTCGTCGCCGGCAACGGCGGCTCGAGCCCCGGCGATCACTTGGTTTTGGAAGTGCAGCTCGTCCAAGTTGCTGGAGTAACGCATTTGCCGCGTCAACAGTTGGATTTGCAGATAGCAATAGCCGAGCGCCAGAAAATCGTTGGCCAGATCGGGGGCCACGCCGCCATCGCCGCCGTCCAGGGGCGCGAGGGCGGCCGCCACGATCTCGGATCGCTTCACGAGGCGGCGAACCAGGGTCGCCCCTTCCTCTTTTGCCCGTTGGGCGAATCCGGTCGGCATTTGGCTCGCGGCCACCGTCGGCACGACCAGCAAGCGGTTGGCGATCTCGGCGGGTGGCGCGTCGACGCGGGCCCACGAGGGTTTGGTTCCCGCGGAGGCCAACAAAGCGGGATGCCACATCGCCGTCCAACATGCCAACAGGCTGTCGGCGTCGTCCCCCTCGTGGTAAGTCGGGAAGTCTTCCAGCGAATGGCACGGCAGCAAAATCAGCAATTCCTGGTATTTCATGGCCGTCAGGTTAGCTGGTGGCAGGATGGCCGTCGAGATGACGGCGGGAATCGCCGATACAACGCGAACAGCCGTCGTCGAACGGCCGTCGCGAGCGAACTTCCCGTCGAAGTTTGTTGACATTGATCGTTCGACACCAGTAGACTTTAACTGTCGCGAGGGTCAGGTGGAACGGCGCCGGCCGTTGAACTTGTCCTAAGCCTCAATCCTTGAGGCGATCATCACCTGCGAGTCCTCGCGATCGACCATCGGGTTAACTACCCGCACGGGGCCTTTCGCGAAGGACTCCGGGCATAGCAGGAGCGGAGATACAAGCCATGGCCAACGCGGGCGTGTGGGGCATCGACATCGGCCAGTGCGGGCTGAAAGCGCTGCGCTGTGAACTCAGCGAGGACGGCACGACGGCGGTGGCGACCGCCTTCGATTTCATCGAGTACCCGATGATTCTGAGCCAACCCGACGCTGATCCCAGCGTGCTGGTGCGGGAAGCGTTCGCCACTTTTATGTCGCGGAACAAGCTCAAAGGCGACCGCGTCGCGATGTCCGTGTCGGGACAGTTCGGTTTGACCCGGTTCTTCGGGCCACCGCCTTGCCAAATCAAGCAGCTTCCCGACCTCGTCAAGTTCGAAGCCAAACAGACGGTTCCGTTTCCGTTGGAGGAAGTCGTTTGGGACTGGCAGCGGATGGCGGGCGGCATGGAAGTCGAAGGCTTCCTGATGGAGATCCAGGTTGGGTTGTTCGCGATGAAACGCGAACAGGTTTTCAAGGCGCTCGAGCCATTCACCCAGGCGGGAATCGAACTGGACATTATCCAGCTGGCCCCAGTCGCGATCTACAACGCGATGACGCATGACTTGCTGCGGGACGCCACGGAAGAGTTCGATTCGGAAGATCCCCCCGAATCGCTCATCCTGCTCTCCATGGGCACCGACTCAACCGACATGGTGATCACCAACGGTTACCGGATGTGGCTCCGCAGCATCCCGGTCGGCGGCAGCCACTTCACGAAACAGCTTGTGAAGGAGCTCAAGCTGACCTTTTCCAAAGCCGAGCACACCAAGCGGAACGCCAAGCAGGCCGAAGATCCCAAGGCGATCTTTCAGGCGATGCGTTCCACCTTCAACGACATGGTCAACGAAGTCCAACGCTCGTTGATGAATTTCGAGAATAACAACCGCAAGGCGAAGTTGTCCAAGCTCGTGATGCTCGGCAACGCGACGAAGCTCACCGGACTCACGGCCCACCTTTCGAAGAATCTGGGACACGACCTGCTGGACATGCAGAACTTCCAGCGTCTGAACACGACGGCGATTTCGTCTTCGCCAAGTTTCAAGGAAAACCAACTGTCGTTTGGCGTCAGCTACGGTCTGTGCCTCCAGGGTTTGGGACTCGCCAAGGTCACGACGAATTTGATGCCGCGGGCGATCATCACCCAGCGGATGATCCGCGACAAGAAACCTTGGACTTTGGCGGGCGTCAGTTTCCTGATGTTGGCCTGGGCTTTCAGTTATTTTCTGGTGAACAACAAGTGGTACACGGTCAATCCGCAACGGGCGGTCGCTGGCACCACATGGGAAGCGGCGGGCGGCAAGGCCGAGCAGGTCAGCACAGCGAGCCGCAACCACAAATCGAAGGATGACGCGAAAAAAGCCAGCATCGAAGTATTGCGGGCTCTGGGCGACGAAGTGGCCGGCAATAATGATCGCCGGCTCATGTGGCTGGAATTGATTTCGGCGTTGACATACGCGTTGCCTCGAACGCCGAACACCCAACCCGGCGTGCCACTCGATCCGCGCGTCCTGCCGTTCACGCAACGCCAGGAAATCCACGTTGACTTGGTTGAATCGGAGTACTTCGCCGACTTGGCGCAGTGGTTCACGCCCGAGATCAGCAAGAAGTACTTGGAAGGTCGCAGGTACATCTTGGCTCTTGAAAAGGGACAACAGCCTCCGCCCGCCGCGAACCCCGCCAATCCGGCGGATCCGGCCGCTGCTGCCGGTGCCGGGCCGACTCCGGATGCGGCTGCTGAAGAGACGGTGGAAGGGCCAACCAAAGACGGATGGGTCGTCGAAATCCGTGGGTACCATTACTTCAATGGCAATCCGCAAACCTCGGGACGTACCCATGTGCTCAACACGTTGCTTCGCCGACTGGAAACTGGCGCGGTGCGACTGCCCGGCGATCCCGATGAGAATCGTGAGCCGCCCGAGTTCACGATGAAGGAGTTGGGCATCATGTTCCCGACTCTGATTCTGGATGACCGTATCGACTTGAACTACAAAATCCCCAATCCTCTGTTCGCCGCCACGGCGGATGGTGGTGGGCCCGGCGGTATGGCGCCAGGTGGCATGGGGCCTGCGGGGATGGCGCCAGGCGGAATGGGACCCGGCGGCATGATGCCCGGCATGATGCCCGGTGGCAAAGGCGGACCAGGAGCGGGAACGCTCGGCGGGTTCGGCGGTCCTGGCGCGGGGAAGGGGCCTGGCAAAGGCGCCGCCGACAAGGGCAAAGGCAAGAATGACGCGCCGGCGGAACCGGAATCTTACGATGCCCCGCGTTACGCGTTTACGATCCAATTCGTTTGGCAACCGGTGCCGCTCAGCAAGCGTTTACTGCTCAAGCGGGAAGCGGCCGAGAAACTCCGTGCCGAACGCGAAGCGGCCCTGGCCTCGGGGCAACCGTTGCCCGGCGACGCCGCTGCCCAACCGGGTAACGCCCCCGCCGGAGTGAACCCGGCCGCCCCAGCACCTGCCGTCCCAAATCCAGCAGGCGGGAATCCGGCTGTCCCGAATCCGGCGGTTCCAAACCCAGCGGCGGCGGCGAATCCGGCGGTTCCGAACCCTGCCGCTGCGGCGAATCCCGCTGCGGCGAATCCGGCTCAACCTTAATCCCAAGACAACACGCAAGGAGCACCAGCGATGGACCAAGTGAAGATGATCATGCGCGTGCTTGTCGCCCAGCGATTCTGGGTGTTGTCAGGCGTGGTCACGATGTTGGGAGCGATTTTCTACTTCGTGGCGGTCGCGGCCTTGGACAAACAGCAAGCGGAAAACACCGCGAAGATCGACGGGCAGTATTCCGGAGTTACGGCGGCCCGTGGCATCCAGAACCATCCGAACGATTTTTCCCACAAGAAGATGGACGACGTCGAGAATCAGACTCGCGAGTCTGTCGGAAAGGCATGGCAGCGGCAGTACGAGCGGCAACTGGATGTGCTTGTCTGGCCGAAGGAGCTTAAAGAAGATTTCGAGGCGGCGGTGGTCAATCTGCGGCCGGTGGAATCGATTCCTTTTCCCACGCCGCTGTCGAAGGAGATCAGCGTCGAGTTGCGGGCCCGCTACCGTGACTACATCCAGGGCGTCTTGCCGAAACTGGCTACGATCATCAACGCGAATTGGGCGGCGACGGCGTCGGCTGGCGGTATGGGTGGCTCAGGACTGGGCGGTTTTGGCGGCGGTCCTGGGATGATGCCGGGCGCAGGCGCGGCGGGCGGCGCCGCAGGTGGAGAAGGCATGCCTGGGGCGGCGGGGATGGCCGGTGGCGCTGGCATGATGGGGGCCGAGGAAGACAAGTTCGTCGTCGCCTGGAATCCTTCCAATCAAGGCGCCATCATGGCTCGCTACGATTGGTCGAAGCAGGCGGAAAACGTGCCGAAAACGCTTCAGATCTTGTATTCCCAGGAAGACTATTGGGTCTTGACTTCAATCATGCAGATCGTCGCGCGAACTAACGAGGGCGCGGACGCGCGATATAAGGCGGCGGTGAAGCGGATCGACGGGATCGACCTTGGCGTGTACGCCCAACGCTCTGGCCAAGTCACGCGACTCGGCGGTGGCGGCGCCGGTGGCGGGATGCCGGGCGCGGCCGGAATGATGCCTGGCGGTGGCGGCATGATGCCCGGCGGTGGCGAAGGTGGCATGGCGCCGGGCATGATGCCGGGAAAAGGTGGGCCCGCTGCGGGCGGTATGGCTCCTGGCATGGGTGGCGGTGGCATGGCCCCCGGTATGGGCGGCGGTGGAATGGCGCCGGGAATGGGCGGTGGCGGCATGGGGCCGGGAATGGGAATGGGTGGCATGGGGGGGGCGACCGCCGATGTTGACCCGTTGGAGAGCCGCTATGTGGATGTCGATTTGAATCCCGTGCAAGCGGAGACCGCGCGTCAGGCCCTGACAGTAGCGACCGCCACCGACGCGATACTCGCGGTCGCCAAACGAATGCCCGTGCGACTGCAACTTCAAGTCGATATCCGGCGCCTGAATCGCCTGTTGGCTGAATGCGGCAACGCCAATCTGCCTCTCGAAATCCGCCAAGTGCGGATTAATCCACAGGCGGGCGGCGGCGGTGGTGGCGCTGGCGGAGGCATGCCGGGGGGAGGCATGGGAATGCCGATGATGGGCAACATGGGGGCCGGTGCCGGTGGTGCTCCTCCACCGATGGGCGGCGAGGGCGGCATGATGGGCGGTGGAGCCATGGCTGGTGGGGCCATGGGCGGGATGATGGGCGGAGCTGGACGGGGTCGAGTGGCCACAATCGCCACCCAGTCTTACGACGTGAATGTGGAGCTCTTCGGGTTAGTCTACATTTACAATCCACCGAATCAGTCTAAGCTCGGCACGGGTCAAACCGCTGGCGTCGTCGCGCCAGCGCACAATAACGCCACCGTGGCCTCCGCAAGGCCGTCGGGTTTGCGTGTAGAGTCTTGGAGGTTAGCATAGAAGGCCGGGCTTTGGGAATCTTTGATTCATGGGCCCCGTAGGGCGCCCACTTCCATGGGCACCCCCTCCGGGGTTTACCCGTTGGGCAGGGCCACCGCG
>JBJTOW010000528.1:0-14451 GCA_046074805.1 Planctomycetota bacterium
GCGGAAGCCGGGAAGCAAAGTCAGACATTCATTTTGGTCGCGAAGGATATTAAGTTCGGCACTCCGCAGTAGAGACCCATAGTAAGCTGACACGACATGTGGAAAACCGACCCCCGCTCCGGTGTTTTGGAATGGCACAAACGAAAACGTTGTAGGCGCCGAAACGATCGAATCGTTCCAGCCGTCGACTTGGAAGTAGCGGAAGTCCAGGCTGTGCTGGTCGTTTAATCGCCGCTGCGCCCCGATGTCCCATCCCGTCTGCATGTCGAAATTGAAACTACTGGCGTTCAACAATGGCTGGGCATCGAAGGTGATAGCGAGAACGGCTCCGGAAGGGTTGGAACGCTCGAGGAAGATCGTTCCGGCTTGGAATGTCCACAATGGTTCGCAGGTGCGACAAGAGTCTTGGCAGCAGTCGCGGCAGGCTTCCGGTAAATTCACGTCCGCTTCGCCGGTGGTCACCGCGAAGTGAACGGGCGAGTCGGCCTCCCAAGACTGATCGATCAGCACAGATGCGGCATCCCTGCGAGCGCTCGCATCACGCGGCGATGAATCCTCGGCCGCAAACGCATCGACAGTGCCCATAAGCGTTATGGCAAATAAAGCAACCGACAAGGACGCGATTTTCATGGGGTCGCCTTCCGTGACAACAGATTCTGGAACCGCTCCTACAGCACAGCTTCGGCTCGCGACCGCGGTAAACCCAGTAAAAAGGCCAACTCCACATTAAACGGAATAGCCCAAAAATCCTGCCAGCCTCGCAGATGATGATGGCGATTCAGGGGTGCTCTGTCAGAGTCGGCCGACTGGTGTCGCGAGAGCGGCGGAGGTAGCCAATTGCCATGAACCCAACGGCGGCGAAGATGGCGGTGCCACCTGATTAGTCCGACATTGATCGCGAGTTTTCACGTGGCCGATCCGGGTTACGATGGGAGTGTCGAGCGCCGCGACTGTGAGCGCTCGACCGTGAAAGGTTTTTGTTGGAGGAGCGTGCTATGAGCTTGCCTCGCGTGTTGGAAGTCGAATACATGGATACGGCCGCCGAGGCCGCCGCGTACGACGCTATGGACCATCGCCAGGTCAATCGTGTCTTCGTCGATGATCTGATCGCCGCCACGAATGCGGGCGCTGAAGTAGCGGCTAATACCGCTGATACGGCTGATGGCATCGCTGTCACTGGTGACGCTGGTGTCGCAACTGGCAGCGCTGGCGCCGATAACGGCGTGTCGTCCGGAGATGGCGAGACGCTTGATGTGTTGGATCTGGGAGCGGGGACGGCGCGGATTCCGATTGAGCTTTGCCAGAGGCTTGTCGAGGCGCGAGTGCTGGCGGTGGATGCCGCCGCCCACATGCTTGAATTGGCGCATTACAACGTGGAGATCGCTGGATTGAGTGAGCGAGTGCAACTGATGCAAGCCGACGCGAAACGCTTGCCATTTCGCGATGGAATGTTCCATGTCGTGATTTCCAACAGCATCCTGCACCACATTCCCGAGCCGCTGTTGGCGCTGCGCGAGGCGGTCCGCGTGACGGCGCCAGGCGGTTTGTTGTTCTTCCGCGATTTGTTGCGGCCGGACACAGCGGAGCAACTCCAACGCTTAGTTTCTCAGTATGCTGGCGGCGAAGCTGATACGGCTCGGCAAATGTTCGCCGACTCGCTGAACGCCGCGTTATCGTTGGCGGAGATCCAAGCGGCCGTCGCTACACTTGGTTTCGCCTCGAACACCGTGCGGGCGACCAGCGATCGCCACTGGACCTGGGTGGCGCGGCGTTAGTCGGCGATCTCGCCAACCCGCTCCAGATGCCTTAAACCCATTCGCCCTTGTACGACGGACTTCCAGTCCGTCGAGTCCACTGGCCTTGTACGACGGACTTCCAGTCCGTCGAGTATGAGCATGACGGTCGATCAATCCGCCACCCAACCGGCGGCCGCGTCGTTTCCGACGACCAACATGCACTTGCACGGGCTTCAACCGAGTTCCTCGGGTAGGCGGTGGCCCATTTTGTCGCGTTTCGTTTGCAGGTACGCGAGATTGTGCTCGTTCACGGGCGGCGTGATTGGCACTTGGTCGACGACCGACAGGTTGAAGCCGCCGTAGATGAAGGCGTCGGTTTTTTTGGGGTTGTTGGTGAGAAGGCGGATGCGGCTGAGTCCGAGATCCTTGAGGATCTGAATGCCGATTCCGTAGTCGCGCATGTCGGCCTTGTGGCCGAGAGCGAGATTCGCTTCCACGGTGTCTAGCCCGCGGTCCTGCAGAGCGTACGCCTTGATTTTTTCCACAAGCCCGATGCCACGGCCTTCTTGGGGAAGATAGACGAGCACGCCAGCCCCTTCTTGGCTGATCATCTGCAACGCCATGTGGAATTGGTCACCGCAATCGCAGCGCAGCGAGGACACCAAATCGCCCGTGAAACAACTGGAATGGAGCCGGACGAGCGGCGCGGGACTGGACGACGGTTCGCCGAGCACCAGGACGATCGGCTGCTGCGTTTCATACCGCACATCGTACACGATCACCGTGAATGGGCCGTACTTGGTCGGCAAGTGCGCTTGGGCGGCACGGGACACCAGCTTTTCGCTTACTCGCCGATGCGCGATCAACTGTTCAATCGAGATCATCCGCAAGCGGTGTTGGGCGGCGATCTTCATTAACTCTTCCGGCGTCGCCCGGTCGCCACGCTCATTCAGGATTTCGCAGATAACACCGGCGGGCGCGAGTCCTGCCATGCGCGCGAGATCGACCGCCGCTTCGGTATGGCCCGCCCGCCGGAGCACGCCGCCCTCTTTCGCGAGCAACGGGTGAACATGGCCGGGCCGCACAAAATCCCGCGGTTTCGAATGCGGGTCGACGATTGACCGCACGGTGAAAGCCCGCTCGTCGGCCGTTATGCCCGTTTTGCACGATCGGTGGTCGATTGGCGTCATGAACCCGGTGCCAAGCGGGGCCGTGTTCATGTCAACGATCGGGGCGAGCTCTAGCCGTTCGCAAACTTCAGGCAGGACCGGCATGCAGAACTCGCCGCGTCCATTGAGCATGAAGTTGACGTTCTCGGCAGTGGCCTTTTCGGCAGCGCAGATAAAGTCGCCCTCGTTTTCGCGATCGGCGGCGTCGATCACGATCACGACCTCGCCGCGGGCGATGGCGTCGACGGCTTCCTGCACGGTGGAATACTGTTCTGTCACGATCAAATGATCCTGGCGGTGTGCTGCGAATGTGGCGACGGTTAGCTTACCGGAAAAGTGGACCGCGCGTTCACATCGCGGCCACTCGGACATCCGTCGTACCCTGAAAAAATAGAGAACCGGCAATCACTCGCGTTAGCCGCCTCGGTGAGATGTTTGGGCGTTGGCTTAACCGCCGTGCAGGATGACGGTTTTCAATTCCGTCATTTCCTCGATCGCGTATCGAGGGCCTTCTTTGCCGAATCCGCTGTCTTTCAGGCCACCGTAGGGCATGAGGTCGGCTCGCCAACCCGGTCCCCAGTTGACGTGTAGATTGCCAGATTCCACCTCGCGGGCGAAACGCATCGCGGCAGGGAGGTCGCGGGTGAAGATTCCGGCGCTAAGGCCATAGCGAGAATCGTTCGCCAGGGCGATCGCTTCGTCCAACGATTCCACGCGTGCCACGCCGACCGCCGGGCCGAACAATTCTTCCCGACAGATTCGCATTCGCGGCCGCACGTGGTCCAGCAAAGTTGGCGCGAACCGCGTTCCATCGCGTTCGCCGCCGCACACCAGCGTCGCTCCGTCCGCGACCGCTTCGCCAATCCAGTCGGCGACGCGGATCGCGTCACGTTCGCGAATCATCGGTCCCATCTGCGTTTCCGGGGCGAGCGGGTCGCCGCAACGCAGGTCGCGAACGCGTGGCGTGAGCGCGTCCATTAACTCGCCATGGCTGTTTCCGACCGCGATCACCCGTTGAGTGGAAATGCAGACTTGGCCCGCGTTGCCATAGCCGGTCGCGACGATGGCGGCGGCCGCCCGGGCGATGTCGGCGTCGGGCATGACGATCAAGGGGCTGTTGGAGCCGAGCTCCATGGTGACGCGTTTAAGACCGGCGACCGCGCATAGTCGTCGTCCCACCTCCGCGCTGCCGGTAAAGCTGATTTTGCGGACGCGGGAATCGGCGGCGAGCAAGCTGCCGAGTTCGGAGCCGCCTCCCGCAAGGCAAGCGATTCCGAGCGGCGGTAGGCCGCATTCCAAGAGGATTTCGACGAAACGCAGCGCGGTCAGCGGCGTGTCGCTGGCTGGCTTCCCGACGACGCTGTTGCCGCCAGCGAGCGCCGGGCCGACCTTGTGGCAGACAAGGTTGAGCGGGAAGTTGAACGGCGTGATCGCCAGCACAACGCCACAGGGCACACGGAGCGTGAACCCCAGTTTGCCGGCTCCGCCGGGAGCCGCATCGAGCGGCAGTTGTTCGCCGGCGACCCGCCGCGCTTCGTCGGCTGACAACGCGAGCGTCTCGGCCGCTCGAGTAACCTCGAAGACGCCCTCGGCGAGCGTTTTGCCTTCTTCCAAACTGATGAGGCGGCCGAGCGCGTGTTGTTCGTCCAGCAACCGTTGGCTTGCCCGTCGCAAAATGATCGCGCGGTCGTAGGCCGGCAACGCTCGCATGGCCGCCGCGCCGACGACGGCGGCGGCCAACGCCCGTTCGGCGTCGTTCGGCCCCGCCAACGCGACAGAGTCGACCGTCGATCCGTCATAGGGATTGGTCACGGCCAATTCCCGGCCGGTCGTTACCCATTCGCCCGCGATCCAAAGTTTTCGCATCGCCGCCTCCCCTGTTTGAAACGTCGTCCGCCGCGGTCCGGCGTCGCTTGCCGAGCGGCGTGCTGGCCGCTAGCTTAGCCACTACCATGCTAACGCCAATTATTGGACATGACGCCGTATTCGACCGGTTTCGACGCTGTTTGCAGCGAGGCCGGTTGGCGAGCACTTTTCTGTTCGTCGGTCCGGCGGGCATCGGCAAGCGTCTCACCGCCTTTCGGATCGCGCAGTCGTTGTTCTGCGAGAAGTTTCCCGAGGCGTCGTTGCAAGCGTGTGGGGAATGTCCAGCGTGCGCAATGTTCCAGGCCGGCACGCATCCGGATTTTACGGTGATCCAAAAACCATCTGATCGAGCCAGCATCCCACTGGAACTGTTTGTCGGATCGCGGGAAGATCGGATGCAATCGGGACTGTGCCATGCGATCTCGCTCAAACCGTTTTACGGTGGCCGAAAAATCGCGGTGATCGACGACGCCGACTACTTGAACGAAGAAGGGGCGAACAGCCTGCTGAAGACGCTCGAGGAACCTCCACCGCATTCGCTTCTCATCTTGATCAGCACCAGCGAGCAGAAGCAATTGCCGACGATCCGTTCGCGGTGCCAGATCGTGCGGTTTCGACCGTTCGCCATGGAGGAACTGGCCCAACTGATTTTATCGCAGTCGATTGCCGAAACGCCGGCCGAAGCCACGACGCTGGCTGAGTTGGCCAATGGCAGTTTGCAACGGGCCCGTGATTTAGCGGACAGCGAATTACGCGAATTTCGGATGAAGTTGCTCAAAGAGCTGCCGCCGGCCAGTTGGGCGACGCTGACGCTGGCCAAAGAACTGGTCAAGTGTGTGGAGGGAGCGGGCAAAGAGTCGGCGGCGAAACGCGGACGTTTTCGCCTGTTGATCGGTTTCGCGACCGACTTTTATCAGCAAGTGATGAATGGGTTGGTCGGCGCGCCGATGGTCGGCGATAAGCCCCTACGGTCAGCCGTTCAAGCCGGTTTACAAGCTTGGCCGGGCACAGCGGAAACGGCGGCCGACTGTCTGGAAACGTGCCTGACCATGGAGGGCTATCTCGACCAAAACGCGAACCTCAACACGCTCGCCGAATGCTGGCTCGACGAACTTTCCGACAAATCCCGGCGACCTGTTGCCCGCGTCGCTGTCGCTCGCGACCGCTAGCGGATTGCGAAAGTTAAGATCTAGCCAGCGACGGACTGGAAGTCCGTCGTACAAGTTGAGCTGGAAGTGCTGGCTTGTGACACCGCCATGCGGTGGTTATCGGAGTTCGGCTAGGAACGCGACGAGATCGCGGAGTTCGCGGAGCGAAAGGGCGCGGTCCACGGCAGGCATGGGAGAACGCGGCGGTGTTCGCTCGTCGATGTCCGAAAGCCGGATTTCGGACTCGCGGCCGTCGGTTGTCAGCAGCGTGATCGCGGTGGCGGTTTCTTTGCGCAGCGAGCCCGCGACAACTCGGCCGTCATTCAGCACGACGCTGACCGTTCCAAAATTCGGAGCGATTTTGGCGCTCGGATCGACAAGCGATTCGAGCAGACCGGCGCGGTCGTGTCGGGTAGCGACTTGCGACAAATCGGGGCCGGCGTCGCCGCCTTCGCCCTGGGCTTTGTGACAACGCTGGCACTGGGCGATGCGATGGCCGCGGAATAGTTCACGGCCGCGAGCGGCGTCGCCACCCATCAGCGCCGATCGGTATTTTCCCAGCGGTCCCGTTTGAGCCAATCGATCTTGAAATCGCTTCGTCAGCGTCGACGCGGCTGGCAAGCCGCGCGCGGCGACCGCTTCGACAATGTCTAGGTGCAGTTCGGGCGGGGCTTCATCGGCCGCCAGTTTTTCCGCCCAACGAAGCAACTGGTCGTCGGCGGCTGAGGTCTTCAAGCGAGCAAGTCCGGCGAGCGCCTCTTGGCGTTCCATCGTGACGGTCGATTGCGATAACGTTTCGGTGAATAATTGTGCGCCGCGGGCCGGATCGCGTCTCGCCAGTTGTTCGCGGACAGCGGATCGAACGGCAGGCTCGGGGTCTTCGACCAGACGTTCAAGCAGCCTTGGCAGCTCGGGATGTTGGCGCTGATCGAGCAATTGCAGGGCGGCGATCCGTGAGTTTGCCGCCATCGCACTGTCGGTGGTCCAGGCGATAAACAGCCGATCTTCAATGGGTAGTTCCAACAGCCCCGCGAGTTTCGCGATTTCGGGTCGCAGCTTGTCGTCGGCTTGGGCGAGCAGCGTGGCGATCGTTGGCTTCACCGCTTCGCGAATGGTCGTCGCGGTGGCTCGCCGAGGTGGATTCCATTCACCCGTTACTCGGTCACGGGCAGGAGGCTCGAGCGACAAACGCAGGGCGTCCAGCGCGTCTCGGCGGGCGGCTGAACTGAGGCCCGTGGTGCTGGCGAGCTTCGCGAGCGCCGACCAGTGACGCCCCTCAGCGAGCCGGAAGTTGGCGTTCACGACTCGGCGTGTGAGCGCTTCCGGCCAGCCATCGGGCGAAGCCGACAGTCGGTCCGCGAAAGCGGCTAATGTTTCCAACGCAGGCGCGCCCAGCGAGAGATCGTGAACCGCGCGGGCCGCTTCCGTGACGATCGTGGGATCCGGGTCTGATAGGAAGCGAGCGCAAGCCGGATCGAGTTGTCGGCGTAGCACGAGCACGGCGGCGCGGCGGACGGCGGCGTCTGGATCGGCCATGCGTGGCAATGCGGCCGCGTCGGGTAGCCGCGACAACGCCACGACGGCCGCGTGGCGGAGGTAGCGGTCCGCGTCGTTGTTGTCGCGAATCAGTCGCCACAGTGGCTCGACGGCCGAAGCCGCTCGCAGTTTGCCGAGGGCTTCGGCGGCGAAGAAACGGACGCGCGCGGCGGGATCGCCGAGCAGCACAATCAGTCGTGCGGAATGGGACGCGTTGCCGAGGTCACCTATCACTTGGTCGCCGACCACTAGGTCGCCGATCAATCGAGCGGCTTGAGCACGGAATTCGTCGTCGGAGTCGCTCAACCATCCCGCTTGGTCGATGCAGACTCGCAGTTCCGGGTGGCTCCGCAGGATCTGTCCCACTCCCAACAAGGCGTGCAAACGCGGGATAAGCTTGTCGCGCTGGGCGATTTGGCGTTGAAGTATTTCCAATGACTGGCCGCCGCGATCGGCCAACGCGAACTGAGCCCGCTGGCGGACTCGCTGGTCGGCGTGAGTCAGTAAATCGCCTAGCCTATCGGGAGAGAGCGTCGCGAATCCGGCGGCGAACAGTTCCCGGGTTTGGCGGGACTCGGGCGAGTCGCGGAATCGCGGGTCGAAGAGTCGATAGACGCGGCCGCCGCGGCTGCCGCCGTTCCATTCGAGACCGACATAATCGGAAACGTAAAGTTGGCCGTCGTACCCAAAATCGCAATCGGTGGCGAAGATCGGCTTCAGGAAGTCATGGGCGTCGACGATCTCGAAACGGGCTCCGCGTGGTTGAACGGCGAACGCTTCCAGGCCGCCGTTCCCCGTGTAATTGCACAGGAAAAAATGGTCGCGGTAGCGGGGCGCGAGGCCGGTCCCGGGATAGTGGGTGAAACCGGAGGGACCGGCTCCCAGCTTGCCGACCGGGGGCAAAACCCACGCCGGTTGCACCCCTTCGGCCGCCGGATCGCCATCGACATACCACATCCGCTCGGCGTGCCACGGCCCGGTCGGATAAGGATCGGGAATCGTCTGGAACGCCATATTCCATCCGCTGTCACCGCCGTCCACGACGTAAACCAACCGCGAGTGGTCGCCGCGGTCGCAATTGTTGTCGGCGGCGAACAGATTGCCATGGTCGTCGAACGCCAGTTCTTGCGGGTTGCGAAGACCCGTGTGGACGACTTCCAGCCCGCGTCCATCAGGCCAGCAGCGGAAAACGGCCCCGCGACGCGGCGTGGCCAGCACCGGCCCCTCGGGCGTCGCCACATGAAAGCCGCGATCTCCGACGGAAAAGTACAGACGGCCGTCGGGGCCCCAGACCAATCCGTGTAGGTCATGGCCGAGGAACGCGGCGTTCACGCCAAAGCCCTCTAGCAACACCTGTCTTTCATCCGCTCGCCCGTCGCCATCGCGGTCCCGAAGCCGCCACAGCCGCGGAACGCAGGTGAGCCACACCGCGCCATCGCGCGTGGTCAATCCGGCTGCCAAACCATCGAGGACGCCGTTGAATCCGTCGGCGTATACCGTCGAACGTTCGGCGCGACCATCGCCATCGCGATCCTCGAGCAGCCGGACTTGGTCCGTGTGCCGGCTGAACCACTCCCAGCCACCGGCGAATTTATCCAGGTGCTTGCGATACATGGCGACGCGATCGGCCAGCGTGCGGACTTGAAGATCGTCCTCGAGCAAGAACGGCCGAGTCCGGTTTTCCTCGGTGCCCTGGTTGAAGCGGTATTGCTCCGCGACATACACGCGGTTGCGTTCGTCGAGGCATAGGGCAACCGGGTTGCCAAGCATCGGTTCGGCGGCGAACAGTTCGATTCGCATGCCCGGCGGAAGGCGGAGGCCTGCGATCTGGCGTTCGGCCGCCACCTTTCCATCGGGCAATGGTTCGGCGGTGCGGGCCGGTCCACCGCCAAGGAAAGGCGGTTGCGGTTCGGTGGCGAATGCCCAGCCGCTGGACACGAACAAAATTGCGGCGGCGACTGTTCGAGCGGCGGCCATTAGAAGAGAAGCAGCGACGGATCGAGCGGCAACGAGCCGTTTGAATCGCGTTTTGTCGAAGCGGGTAGTTGGGAAAGGCACGCGGTAAGGGAACGGCACGCGGTAAAACGAGCCTTCATGTTGCTCGCCCCGCAAGCATGGCGACGGACTGGGAGAGCGTCGCGCCCTGATAATACGGATTTGACGAAGCACGAGCATTACGGCGTCACCTAGGGGGAGGCGAAACGGAAGTGGTCAGCATGCTTCATTCACGAAACAGGTCGCGAATCAAGCGGGCCATCAGGGCACTGTCATAAGTCGCCGCGGCCACGGCGGCGGTCGCGAGGCTGAGGCTGGCGGCCAGGAGCAGATAGCCATGCGGATTGCGCGAGCGTTGGGTTTCCCGCATCGCGTCGGATAACTTCTGTTCCAGTTCACGCCAGCCTGCGTAGCTTTGCCCAGGGCTGGTCGCGACCAATTGGGCATTCCGCAGCCAGGTCGAAGTTTCGACATACAACTGCACGCCAAGTTTGGGCAGAACGAGGCTATCGCCGGCCCACCGCGCATCGCCGTCCAGTCGTGCGCCTGTCTGCGTCAGCAGTGTCCGAATCTCCTCGGTGGAGATGTTGTAGACGACCAGCCTGGGCCGGATGACCAGCACAACGAGCGCAAGGCAAAGCAGGTAGAGAACGGCGAGCAGCACCCAGATATAGCTGTGGAAGCGCATGGCGGCCGCCTCCGGCATGAAGAGTTCCATGGGACCGGCGGCGACCAGTCCGCTGACCGCCACGCCCAGCCACGCCGCGTCGCGGGCGCCTGTCAGCATCACAGGCCGCTTCAGCAAATTGCAATACGCCATCGCGAAGGCGTAGAGGGCGAGCGGCGCCAAGGCGATCAGCGAATGGAGTGGGTCGATGGCAAGCATGGCGGCATTTTATGAAACGTGGGCGCCCCGGAGAAGAAGCGGACTCGAACTTGCCAAAGTCGTTTTTTCGGGCGATTTGGCATTCAACGGCGTCCGGGCCGCCGTTGTTTATGCTGTCCCTTCATTCCTGACAGCGGCCCTCGCCGGAATGTCCAGGAGTTTTCGGTCATGCCTCGTCCCCTTGCCAGCCAAGCGTCGCGCGTCGACTCGCGGCGTTCCGCCTTCACCCTGGTCGAATTGCTCGTCGTCATCGCGATCATCGGCGTACTGGTCGCTTTGCTTTTGCCCGCCGTCCAAGCGGCTAGGGAAGCGGCGAGACGTATGAAATGCAGCAACAACCTCAAGCAATTGGGGCTCGCGGTGGCGAATTACGAGGCGGCGATCGGCGTGTACCCCACTGGCCGCGTTGGGTGCGATGGCATCACGAACCTACCCTGCGGCTCGGATCCGAATTGGAGACGGGTTGGCACGAGCGCATTTGTATTGCTATTGCCGATGTGCGAACAACAGCCGCTCTACGATCAAATTGATTTCACAACGGGTCTATACAGCATTCAGTTCGTTATGAACGCCCAGAATCAAGCTGTCGTGAAGGGGCGGCCTCCGTTTGTGATCTGCCCTTCCGACACCACTCAGCCCGACCGCGACGTGGGTGGTTTCCGAGCTGGCACGAGCAGCTACGCGATGGTGCACGGCGTTCTCGGACCCGACCAGGGAATCTCGGGCGCCCTGAAAGTCGATAACACGGGCATTTTTATGTATAAGAACACGTACGCTCAAAAGGATATCACCGACGGCACGAGCGCGATGTTGATTTTTGGCGAAACCTATGACGGGCACTTAGCCGAGGTCGCCAATACATGGTCGGCTGGCAGCCGCCATGAGAGCATGCGGTCCACCGTCAATCCGCCGAACACCGGCCCGGGGAAGGGGATCTACACGGCGCCATATGGCCCGCGTTTGAATGGCGCGTTCGCCAGCCGCCATCCTACGGGTTGCATGTTCGCGTTCGCCGACGGCCATGTAAGCTTCATTTCGCAGAATATCAATATCTCGACCTACCGGTCATTGGCGACTCGCGCCGGGCAAGAGCCGATTGGCAATTATTGATAGGTTTGGGTAGGAGCGACGCGGATCTGTTCAGTTGTCGGGGAGAAACAAGCAATGGAGCGGTTGAAGCTCTGGGGCGCGCTGGCCATTTCGGTTTGTGGGCTAGTTGGTTGCGGCGATGGTTTGCCGCGACGGGTGCCGATCGCCGGGAAAGTCCTGATCGATGGCCAGCCGCTGGCCCGCGGCTTTATCCAGGTTGTGGCCGAAAACGATCGACCCGCCAGCGGAGAAATCGGCGTCGATGGCTCATTCCGACTCACCACCTATGAGGACAACGATGGCTGTGTGCTCGGAAAACACAAGGTGGTCGTGATCGCCAACGAGAATCAGGGGCCCTACGCCATGAAGTGGTTGGCTCCTAAGGAGTATTCCAACCCCGCAACAACAGATCTCGTGTTGGATGTAACCGGCTCTCAGGACGATGTCGTCATTGAATTGACATGGAAGGGCGGTCGACCGTACGTCGAAGAGTTTGAAAACGAGGGTGGCTCCCCGGGCGCCGGCAAGTAGCACGGCCGACGAATAGCTCGGCCGGTGCAGAACGCGGCCGGTGCAGAACGCGGCCGGCCGCCGACGCTTCGGGAGGTTTACGCCGCGCCGAGGACGATGGCGCTGGCTTGCCCCTGCGGCGTGACGCTCCACTTCAACACGCTGCCGCCCGGAGGCGTCGCGGGATCTACCACTGCGCGGATTGGGCAGTCGGGATCGGGCGATTCGTAATTGAGCAGCGGAAATAGGGAGCCATGGCGGAAGGCCAAGATGCTGCCCATCAGTTCCACCACGCTGCCGCCGGCGCCCAGGTTTCCGAAATTGCTTTTGGCGGCGACCACGGGGACTTGGGCGACCCGTGTTCCGAACACCCTTTGCAGCGCCCGCGCCTCGGCACGATCCACGGCGATGGTGGACAATCCGTGTGCGTTCACATGTCCGACGCTGGCTGGTTCCAGACCGGCGTCACGCAGCGCTTTGGCGCCGGCGAGCGCCAACGCTTGCTCGTAGTCGGGGCGGCCCATCGAATCAGCGGCCATCGCGGCGCCTTGTCCGAGAACCTCGGCAAGAATCGTCGCGCCGCGGCGGATCGCCGCTTCCCGTTCTTCCAGCACCAAAACCCCGGCCCCTTCGCCCAACACCATGCCTCGGCGACCTTTGTCGAATGGACGCGACATGCGCGCCGGTGCGTCGTCGCCTTCGGCTAATTCCTCCTGCAACGCGACTTGGACCGTCTTCAACGAGTGGATCCGCGTGCCGGTCGCGCCGGCGACGATGGCGTCGGCGCTGCCGCGGACAATCGTCGTATAAGCCTCTCCCAGAGTGAGATTTCCCGACGCCTCGCGCATGGTGATCGAATTGCTCGGGCCGCGCAGGTCGTTATAAATCGCGACGTGGCTTGCCGGCATGTTCGGTAGGTATTTCAACAACCATAGCGGATCGACTTTCGGCAATCCAAATTCCGCCCAACGGTCCCAGTCGAACTGGCCGTTGGCGTCGAGGCAGTTCCGAATGCCATCGGTCAACTCCTCGGGAGCCGTCATGATGTAGTCCGAGCCGAAGGTGACACCGATCCGCTCGGGATCACGCTGGGCGGCGTCCAATCGAGCGTCGACCAGGGCGAGTTGCGCGGAGGCGACGGCCATTTGGATTTCGCGGCACATCACCTTGAGGCCTTTGCGGATCGTGCGCTGCATGAGTTTGTCGAGGGGACCGAAGTTTTCGATGTCCGCCGTGAACTCGATCGCCTCGGCTCCGCATTTCACCGGCATCGTATCGCAGGGAAAACGGGTGAGCGGACGCACGCCACTTTGGCCCGCCGCCAACGCTTCCCACAGCGCTTGAGGCGTGTTGCCCAGTGGGCTGACCAACCCCATTCCTGTGATCACAACTCGACGCTTCCCAGTTTCGCTCATGCCTACTCCCACACCGCTACGGCTATCGGTTACGCCGCCGCCACGGCTTGCGTATTCGAAGTTGTCCGCCACCTGGCGACCGAAACGCTAGTTTGATTCAGAGTCCCGCCGTCGTCTAGGTTCCGCGAACCGCTGTTCCGATTCCGCCCCGAGGTCGGCCATCTTCGCGTCCGCGAAATTGCCCCACGGACCACGGACCGCCGGCCACTTCCCTCCCGCCTTCAACATATCCGGTCGCTTTGTCGCATGCTGATTTCGGGGGAACGACCGACTTCCAATCCGACGCGTTCTGAAAGCCCAGCATGGACAAACCATTAGTAACGCCCTCGCGTGCTGATTCCGCCAGTGGCGGCGGGACGGGCGGCGGCGTCGGTGGGGGAAAAACCAGGGACTGCGAGATTGGGGAGCGTGAAACCGGGAGGAGATGGAGCGTTTCCGGCGGTGGGTGGGGCCGGAAGATTGGCCAGGCATTCCATGAACAGCAAGGCGTCCGCGCGGCTCGGGGCTGAACCCAGGAGGTTGGTGAGCGCGTTTCCGCCCACTTTGCTGTCGGGCACGGGGGAGGCGACGACGCCGCAGCTGAGCAGCAAAACCTGGTCGGCTGGCCAACGGAAACGCTCGTTCAATCGCCAACTTACCAGTTGTGGCACCTGAACTTGCGCTCGTTGCCATTGGCCACCGAAGGCGGGGATATCCACCGCGACCGGCACCAGTTTCTCCACTTGATCCACATCGCATTTGATGAAGACGTCGAACGAGCGGGCGTCGAGCGAAAACAGCGGGCTCACTTGCATGCGGAACCCCTCATCCAGTTGGCCCACATCGGATTCGGCTCCGCCGGCGTTGTGGTCCCGGGGACGAAACGATTTGACGTACGTGCGCGGACGCGTGCGGGTGACATCTTGCCGCATGCCGTTCGCCACCGCGAGGTTCGGCGTACTGTAGTCGCGGAAATCGGACCGCCGCGACAATTCCGCGAGGAGCAATGCGGCGTTTTCCTTCGACATCAACCAAGCTTCGACACCCGGCGTTTGCACCCCGACGGATCTCATGATCGGGTATGCTCGTGAACGCCAGTTGGGGCTGCCGATGGTTGCCAAC
>JBJTOW010000529.1:0-12576 GCA_046074805.1 Planctomycetota bacterium
GGAGAGCTAGCAGCGCTCCGCGTGGAAGATCGAGTAGGCGTTCGCGCCATGGCCACGGGTGAATTCAGACCGCCGTACAAGGGCGAGTGGTTCCTCTCCGGCAGCTACATCGAGGCGTACCTGGCCTATCGACATCACCTGTACAATTCTGAAGGCATCCCTGTTTCCCATCCCATCACCCACTAACTCGATCGAAGCCTTCTTCCTGATTACGCCGAACCAGCACACGAACGCCAGTGGCCGTCGGAAGCATCTCACGCCAAGGCGCTAAGCTCGCCAAGGTGGAGCGACGCCGTTGGACGAAGGACCGCCGCAATTTGATCTTTGCGAGCTTTGCGTCTTTGCGTGAGGCTCAGCGGGTTCGACCGCCAGTGGCCATTCGCAGGATCTCACGCCAAGGCGCGAAGCTCGCTAAGGAGGAGTGCTTTATTTCAAGAAGGACCGATGCTTTTGAATCGAAGCGTGATGTACGAATTAACGCGAGCCGGTTCACCATGAATCGCCGCGAATCGACGATTCGTCGCCATCTGTGCCTACAAAGAAATCCACTGTTTGTATTCGGTCGACTCGCTCATGAACTCATTTATCTAAAGTTACGCTAACTCGCTAGCAGCGATCGGCGAATTGGGCGCCACCGCCCGCACGACAGTGACCAAATAGATCGAGCATTTTGGGCTTGTTCATACGGCGAGATAGCATGCCGCCAACCACATTCCTACAAGCTAGTCGCGGCCGAAATCGGGACCCGCTCGAAGCGACACCAAAGATTGGACCTCGGCCACTGGGTCAAGCTTGTATTTGTAGGAGATGAGCGACTTGGGTACGTGGCCACGCGTTTGAGGCTGACCGCTGCGAGTGAATAGATTACCCGACTCGACCAGCCGACCGGGGGCGGGCGAATCACCGTACGCTATAAGTGTCGGCTTGGAAACCTTGTCAAACACGTTTCCCTCGACGATCACCGCCGCGTCCATGACGGACGCCACGCCATAGTCGCAATCGCGATATAAATTATTAAAAACGTGAACGCCTTCCGCGAATCTTACTCGGGGATGACGGCTTTTCGATCCATTGAAATAGTTATGGTGGTATGTGACACGCAACTTGCCTCGGTCCATAGCTTGGATCTCCGGTTTGTCGCTGTGGCCAAGCAAACTCGTTTTGTGATGGTCATGGAACCTGTTCCAGGACACCGTGATGTAGTCCGATCCACGTTTAATGTCGACCAGGCCATCGCGGCATCGGGAGAGATCGCAGTGGTCGATCCACACGTGGTCCGATGTTTCGATATTAATCGCGTCGACGGCACCTTGGATCGTCAGGTTGCGAACGATCACATTGCTCGCCTTTCGCACATTTATTCCGGCGCCACGGATAGAGGCTCCTGGCATTGCACCCGCCAAGGTGGTGTCCGATTCGAGCCGCAGGTCGTCTTCCGGTGTGATGGAGCCACGGATCAAGATCGTTTTGGGGCTGGGACGCTTCAGAGCGCGAGACAATTCCTCGGCGGTAGCCACGGAGTAGGAAGGACCGTCCGCTCCCCCGGTCGTACCCGCACCGCTCGCCGCCCAGCCAACCAACGGCTCGCCACCAATCGCCTGAAAATTCCACAGAGCCCCAACGAGCGTGAAAAACAGAGCGCCGGTCCGTTGTGCGGTCAGGAGTGTGAAGAGGGGCATGGGGCGATTTTCCTCACGTTTGCCCGCGACTTGGTCCGGGAAGCGGGATCCCTGAAGATGCTTGCGTTTCCGTCGTTGACGACGAATAATACGCAGTGCTTGACGGGTCGGCCAGCCGACTCGACGTTCGCGGTCACGCGTCGCGGCACAACAACGGCGATGAGACCACCAGCTGGCGGCTGTGGGCCATCGAGATGGTAGGGAATCGTGCCGCCCGAGGCGGCGGCTGAGCTATGGCAACTGCGACAATTTCCCGACCACTCGACACCGCGATCGACATTGTCACGCCAGAGAACATTGCGTTCAGCTATCGCGTCGCGGGCCCGTTTCGCCGCCTTCCGGCGCTCATCGTGGACTACTTGGTCCGTGTGATCGCGTTTGGGTTTTTGTTTTTCATCGCGATGCTTCTGATGGGGTTGCTGGCCTGGGTCGCCCCGCCGCTCCGGGGACTGATGGAGCCGCTGATGGCGAGTGGGTTCGCCCTGATGATGGTATTTTGGTTCGCTCTGGACTGGTTTTACGGCGGCTTCTGCGAGAGTTATTGGAATGGCCAGACGCCAGGCAAGTGGCTGCTGGGCTTGCGGGTGGTGACGACCGCTGGTCAACCGATCAACGGGTTGCAGGCGGTAATGCGGAATGTGTTTCGCTACGCCGACCTGTTTCCGCTGATGTCGATCCGCATGTTCAATCCAATTTTTGGCGACGCGGTGACGGACGGCCTTCCAGACGCCTATCTGATCCCAACGATGCTCGTGGGACTGGGCGCGATGATTTTCAGCCCCCGATTCCAGCGTCTCGGCGATTTGTTGTGCGGCACGATGGTGATTTTGGAGGACCGCAAGTGGTTGCTCAGTGCAGCGACGCTCGAGGATCCTCGCACGCCGCAATTGGCCGCCTTGTTGCCGGTCGAGTTTGTGGTGCCTCGGAGCATGGCGCGGGCTTTGTCGATGTATGTCGACCGGCGGCGTTTTTTCCAGCCGGATCGGCGCCGCGAGGTGGCGCGTCATTTAGCCGAGCCATTGATCCGCCAGTTTGGATTGCTTCCCGACACTTCGCATGACTTGCTGTTGTGTGCCTTATATTATCGCACATTCATCGCCGATCGCCCTGGTGAGAGAACTGAAAACATGGCGGTCAGCCGATGAAAGTCGCTCAACTTTTGGAATTGCGCCGAGGCAACTGGCAGGAATTGGAAGTCCTGTGCTTGCGGTTCCAGTCACGGTCGCGGTCGAAACTAACCGCTCTGGAGGTGGCTCGATTTTCGGATCTATATCGAGCGACCTGCGCGGATTTGGCGTTGGCGGACGCTTATCAATTGCCGCCCGACACCGTGCGGTATCTGCATCAATTGGTCGGCCGCGCGCACAACCAACTTTATCGCAGCCGTCCGTTCGATACCCAACGCTGGGCGAAAATCCTGCTCCAGGATGTCCCCCGGTGTATCTTCCGGGATCGGTGCGTCCACGCCGCCTTCGTGCTCTTCTGGGGCGTCTTTCTGCTCTCCGCCGTTCTGGCTTACTCGAAGACCTTGTGGCCGACATTCGCCGACGATGTGATCGGCCAGGACGGAATTGAACAGCTGGAAACGAACTATCGCGATCCACTGCGGGACCGTCCGTATTCGGTCAACGTCTCCATGGCCGCCTTCTACATTTCGCATAACACGGGCATTGGACTGAAGTGCTTTGTCGGTGGCTTGTTGATAGTTCCCGGGCTTTTCATCACGATTTTCAACGCCGGTTTTCTCGGGGCGTGCTTTGGTTACATGGCGCGGCCCGACGTGGCGGCGGGGCGGAATTTTTTCGAGTTCGTCACCGCGCACGGTCCGTTTGAGCTGACGGCAATAGTGCTCGCCGCTGGCACCGGACTGCGACTTGGTATCTCGCTCATTCGCACCGGCGGGTACGTCCGCGGCGACTCGCTGGTCCTGGCGGCCCGCGAAGCAATGCCGATGATGGGAGCCTCGATGGTGTTGTTCACGCTCGCGGCGTTCACCGAGGCGTTCATCTCGCCTACGAGCCTGCCGTACTGGGTCAAGGCGGGCGTCGCGCTCTTCGACAGCGGCTTGCTCACGTTCTATTTCGTGGTGCTCGGCTTCCCGCGAAGGAGCGACGATGCAACTGGATAGAACGCGGATCGCGGTTCGTGAACGGACCCAGATCGAATTGATGGATCTGTCGCTGCACGTGCTTCGGGCCTACGGCGCTCGGCTACTGCCCGCCGCCTTGATCGGTATTGTGCCGCTGATGGTGTTGAACGAGTTCCTCCTGGGTTGGTTGCTCGACCCGTCGCAATACGATTTCGGCATCGACTTCCTCCCGTACCGTTACCTCTGGAACATGTCCTTGTTGGTGTTCCTCGAAGCGCCGCTGGGCACGATCGTGGCTACCGTGCTGCTAGCCCGCGCGACGTTTGAGGACCGGCCCACCCTGCGTGAAGCCTTGCGGGGCGTGTGGAACTCGGCCAGTCAATTGTTCGTGTGTCAAGTTGTCTTCCGCGGGCCGCTGATCGGTTGGCTGCTGATCTACTCGGCCCGCTTCGAGTCCGAGTTTTCGCTCTCCGAGTTTTGGCTGATCATGCTGGTGGGCGTGGTCGGTCTCGTCAGGTCGAACCGCACTTTTCTCCCCGAGGTGGCCGTATTGGAGCGGTTGCCATGGAGGTCGGCCAACCCGATGGTCATGACGTTATCGAAACGCATGACCATGCTGCACGCGGCGGTCTCGCTGTTTCCCCGCTGGCTGACGATGGCGACCGTCTGCGTGGTGCTGGGCGTTGCCATCGCGCACGGATTTTTATTCATCTCGGGCATGGTGCTTTACGATTGGCGGTGGGGACCTTGGCTTGTTCGGCTCGGTTGCCCAGCCTCGATGTGGCTGGTCGCCATCTATGTCGTGGTCGTCCGTTTCCTTAGTTATTTAGACACTCGAATCCGCAACGAAGGTTGGGAAGTCGAATTGCTGTTACGGGCGGAAGCAAGCCGCTTTCAGCCGAAGGTGACGGCATGAGCGGTCATGAGCTCTTAACGCCGATACGACCGCCGCAGGCTGAACCGCCATCAACCGCCGCGCCCGTAAACGTACGGACTGCGGCAGTGCGGAGTAATTCACGGTTTCAAACACCGTGGTGGCCTGGCATCGCGTGGCGCCTAGCTTTCTTGCTGGTTGCCTTACTCTCAAGCTCGGCGTCATTCACATGGTGCGCGGTTGGCTCGCAGCCTGCCGAGTTGGCGGACGCGAAAACTGCCGAGCCGATCGTCGCGTCGAAAGAATCAGTAGACCGTGGACGGGAGGCGTTAGGCCGGATGAGTTTCGCGCCTTGGTACGACGCGGAGCAAGACGAATTGAAGCGTGTAAACGTGCGACCGCCGGCTAAATGGTCCTGGTTCGAGTGGATTGCGGATTTCTTCCGAAGCCTGGAAGGGCCCGACTGGGATGGAAGCTGGATAAGCACGCTGTTCGGAGGACTTGGCACATTCGCCACAGTAGTGGTTTGGTCTATCCTGATACTGGCTCTACCTCTATTAGCCTATGTGTTGATTAAGGGCTTCATGTGGATCAAGTGGCGCAATCGACAGGACAGTGACGAGGAAGACTCGGAAGAGGATCGGTTACGGCAGGCGCGGGTTGACGAATTGCCTATGCAGCTGTCGGCTCCACGCGGCGATTTCCTGGCGGAGGCCCGCCGTCGGTACGAGGCGGGTGATTATAGCGGGGCGATCATTTACCTTTTCAGTCACGAACTGCTGCAATTGGACCGTCATCGCCGCATTCAATTGGAACGTGGCAAGACCAACCGGCAATATCTGCGTGAAGTGCGCGGCGAACCGTTTCTCGCCACCGCCTTGTCCCGAACGATGGTCGCGTTTGAGGATGTGTTTTTCGGCCACCATCCGTTGGATCGGTCCCGTTTCGAGGCGTGTTGGCAGGAAGTGGATGAGTTCCATCGGCGACTTCCCACCGGAGCCGCCCCATGATTAACGTTTTGCTGCGAAAACGCCGTCACCTCGTGGTGGGTTTATTCAGCGTGATCGTGGTTGGCGCGCTCATCTTCGCCTTCATGTCACTTTCTTCATGCGAACCGGATCAAATCGCATCCAATTATGGCCAACGCCGCGGCTCCGCGATCCAGGAAAGTGTTAACGGCACCCTTGCGCTCTCCAGGTTGTTCGAACAGAAGGGCCATACGGTCGCCAGTTGGCGGCGGTTGTCTCCCCGAATCCGATCATACGACACGCTTGTTTGGATTCCCGACTTGAACAGCGCCCCGTCGCGGCAAGAACGCGATTTTCTCGATGCTTGGCTCGATGACGGCGTCGGCCGGACCCTGATCTACGTTGGCCGCGATTATGATGTCGCGTCGCTGTATTGGCAAAAGATGCAGTCGAAAGCGCCTGCGGACCAAATCTCGGAAATCAATGAACGGTTAAAGTCCGCTGGTGAACAGCACAACGCGGCGCTTGCTAATGGCCCTCACCTGGCGTACGCGCGTTGGTTCGTTATCAAGCCCGGTCCCCACTATCCGGTGACTGGCCTCAACGGGCCGTGGGCCGACGGCGTTGACGCCTCGGCGTTGGATATTTCGGTGGGAACTCGACTAGTCGCCGCCACCAACGACAGTGTCCCTGTAGCTGGAACTCCCCTGCCTGTATTCACCATGGCCACGAGTCCTCCCACGAAGGCCACGACGCCCAACGTGCCGCCAGCGAATCCTGGGACTGCTGGTGGCACAGGGGCCCCCGCTCCGCCGAAGGCCGGGAAGAACACAAAGGTGAAAAAGCTCGCGGCCAGTCCCCTGCCCTTTAGCGTCGCGCCCGTTGGCAACGCCGAACAGGAATCGCGGCCCGTGCCGAACTCGGAAGTTCTCCTGGAAACCGACAGGGGCGATCCGCTGGTGCGACGCGTGTACGACGGCCCGGCGCCGTACACGTCGACGCCACCGGCCACTCGTCGTTCCCAAGTCATCGTGGTAACGAACGGCGCCTTCCTACTAAACATGGGATTGGTGAACCATGAGCATCGAAAGTTGGCGGCTCGACTGGTGGAGGCTTGCGGTCCTCCAGGCAATGTCGCTTTTTTGGAAAGCGGTCCAACAGGCCTAGCGGTTCTCGACAAAGAGCCCGAGAACACGATGCCGTCGGGAATGGGACTCTTCACGATCTACCCGCTTAATGTTTTGCTTCTGCACCTCATCGGCGTCGGTTTGCTCTTTTGCTTCACGGTTTGGCCGATCTTTGGCCGAGCCAAACGGTTGCCCGCCGTGTCGGTCTCCGATTTCGGCGCCCACGTTGAAGCGGTTGGCGACCTGTTGGAACAGACCCATGATAAGAAGACGGCCCGCCTGATCCTCGAAAACTATCAGAAAACGACAAAGGAGACTCGATGAACGACCCGAATAGCTTCGGCAACGCGGGCGGGAGCTCAGGCAGTGGAATCTTTCCCAGCATGGTCGAATTCCTTTGCCAATCGTGTTCTCGCAAACTGCGAGTCAGCACTGGACATATCGGCCGGTCCGCCAAATGCCCGCAGTGCGGACACGTGCAGCCGGTGCCCGGTGATCGAAACGCCAGTGTGATGGAGAGTCCAACGACGGTTGTGATCCCCCGGTCAAGTTTGTCGGCGGATTCCTTTCCTGCGAGTAACCCGCCGTCATCCAGCGGTAATGTGGGGTCGCCCAACGCCACCATCGCCGGTGACGTCGTTGGGGCCTCGCCCGCGCCCGCCCCGAGCGTCTCGCCGTTCTCGGGAGGAGTGGGTTGGCCCGCCGTGTCGCCACCTGTGTCTCCGCCCGTATCGCCCGCTATCCAGCCACACGGCTCCATGCCCCAGACCGCCTACCCTTTGCCCGCGATACCGAAGGCGCAGCCCGACGGCGGCCTACCCGAGTCGCCCAGGACCGTTGTGGGCGTTTTCCCTGTGATTTCCGGCGGAATGGGGCCATCGGGGAGCGGCGCTTCGCCCACAGCGACGAAAGCGTTGTTTGACCGCGTGATGGCGGAGATAGGCAAGATTTACGTCGGGCAGGACGAGCTCGTCGTTGGCACTTTGGTCGCGCTCTTTTCCAACGGGCATGTGTTGATTGAAAGCGTTCCAGGGCTCGGCAAGACTCTATTCGTGCGCACGCTGGGCCGAGTGCTCGGATTGCGTTTCGGCCGTATTCAGTTCACCGCCGATTTGATGCCGTCCGACATCACCGGCGCGCCGCTGTTCGACATGAAACAACAAGAGTTTCGTTTTCGACCGGGCCCCGTCTTCACGCAATTGTTGCTGGCGGATGAAATCAACCGAGCGCCCGCGAAAACGCACGCCGCATTGCTGGAAATCATGCAGGAATTCCGCGTCACGGTTGACGGCTCCTCGCATACGCTCGAAAAGCCATTCCTTGTGCTCGCCACTCAGAACCCGATTGAATCCGAAGGAACTTATAATCTGCCCGAGGCGCAGCTTGATCGATTTATGTTCAAGCTGATGGCTGGCTACCCGGACCTCGCCGAGGAAAAGCGGATTCTCGAAATGCACAGCCGCCAAGTCGATATCAATCGGCGACTGGAAGATGAACTGGGAGAGGTGACGAACGTCCAGGAGATCCTCGCGACGATTCGCGCCAATGGCGAGGTTATCGTGGACGAGCGGTTGGTGGATTATGTGGCGAAGCTTGTGCGAACCACCCGTGTTTGGCCGCAATTCCACATGGGCGCGTCTCCGCGAGCGGGACTAGCGATCCTCCAGGCCGCTCGGACGCTCGCCGCGTTCCACGGACGCGACTACGCCGTGCCCGACGATGTCGCGCAAATCGCGATCCCCGCGCTTCGCCATCGCGTGATTCTGACCGCCGAGGCGGAAGTCGAAGGTCGCAAGGTCGATGAGATACTTCGCGAACTGATCCGTTCCGTGGAGGTTCCGCGACTGTGAACGAATTCCTGGAGCGGTTCTCGGAAGATCAACAACTGCAGGTGCAACTGACCTGGGCGTGGCTGGCGGCGTTCACACTGCCGTTCATTCCACTCGCCTTAGTCAAGCGGATCCATCCCGCTCGTCCCTTGCTATGGCTGGCGTTCGTCCCGACGGCGCTCAGCGTGTTTCTCGCCTTCAGTGACACGTGGTTGGTGCCGATCCTGGCGATCGACGCCGCGTTCGCGATGGTGGGAATTGCTGATCTTTTGACACTGCCGTGGAAAACGTCGTTCTCCGTATCACGCAACACAACACGGGTCGCCTCGTTGCGAATGCCACATAGCTTCGAACTGGTTATCAACAACCTCGGTAATCGCAAACAGCGGATCTTGGTCCGGGATGACGTGCCCCAGGAATTCGAAGCGAATCCCGACGAGTTTGACGTGCGAGCTCCCCGGCGTAGCCGAGTGACGGTGGACTACGAGGCGACCGCCAGTCGCCGCGGCGAATACCATTGGTGGCAAGTCCATTTGCGGTTGGAAAGCCGCCTCGGCCTTTGGCAGCGTTATGTCTCTTACGATTGCCCGTCTACGGTCCATGTCTATCCTGACATGAAACAGCTGAATGAATACGATCTGCTCGCCCGCACCAATCGATTAAGCCTGGTCGGTGTTCGCCGGACGCGGCGCGTGGGCCAGGACCATGATTTTGAACGATTACGCGACTACACGCCTGACGACAACTACAAACATATTGACTGGCGGTCGACAGCGAGGCGCCAAAAGCTTACCGTCAAAGATTTCCAAACCAGCCAAAGCCAACGGGTCGTGTTTTTAGTGGATTGCGGCCGGATGATGACAAACGAGGCGGCTGGCCTCAGTTTGCTCGACCACGCCCTGAACTCGATGCTTATGCTCAGCTATGTTGCCCTTCGACAAGGCGACTCTGTGGGACTACTGGCGTTTTCCGATCGAGTGTTGAACTACGTGCCTCCCCAAGGTGGCATGAAGCAGATGAATCAACTGCTGCACGCTTCTTTCAATCGGTTTCCGGAATTGGTGGAATCGCGTTACGACGAGGCGTTCATGCACTTGTCGTCCCATTGCCGAAAACGTGCGCTGGTGGTGCTGGTCACACACGTGATCGACGAGGTGAACGCGCGGCAGGTCCATCAATACTTGGCGGCGCAAGTGGGGCGCCATTTGCCGCTCGGTATTTTTCTACGCGATAGGCAACTGTTCGACGCCGTCGTCCCGGAGGCGGCGACCGGCAAACGGCTGTATCGAGCGGCGGCGGCGGCGCATATCCTTAGTTGGCGCGCACAAGTAATCCGCGATTTACAGCACACGGGCGTGCTCTGCATGGATGTTTTCCCCGAGGAAATGACCGCGCCCCTGGTCAATAAATACTTGGAACTTAAAGCCCGTCACCTCTTGTGATCCGCACGATGCCAGCCGCTACCGACTGGGGACGATACTGGAATCTTCGTTCCGACACCATCTACCTTAACCATGGTTCCTTCGGACCAGCTCCCGAGCCGGTTCTGGCCGCGCAGCGCCGCTGGAAAACGGCTCTCGACGAGCAGCCGATGGATTTCTTCACTCGGCTGCACGAGCCGGCTTGGCATGGCGCCCGTAGGCGTCTCGCTGAATGGCTAGGAGCGGCTGAAAACAATCTGGTGTTCGTCGAAAACGCCACGCATGCGATGAACGTCGTCGCCGACAGTTTCCCGCTCGAAGTTGGCGACGAAGTTGTTTTGAACGACCACGAATACGGGGCCGTCATTCGCATTTGGCGGCGCGCGTGTGAACGCGCTGGCGCGGCACCGCCCCGAATCGCTGTCCTACCACGGCCATTGGATGATCCCGAAGAGGTGGTTGAGGCCATCTTCGCGGCCGTTACACCGCGCACTCGGTTAATCATCGTCAGCCATATCACTTCGCCGACGGCGCTGACGATGCCGGTCGAAGCGATTTGCCGCCGCGCCGCCTCCGCCGGTATCGCGGTTTGTGTGGACGGTCCCCACGCGCTGGCCCAGCTGGACCTATCACTCGATTCGCTCGGATGCGACTTTTACGCCGCCAGTTGCCATAAATGGCTGAGCGCTCCGTTTGGCTCGGGATTCCTGTATGTGGCGCCGCGCCACCAGTCGTCGATCCGAGTTCCGCAGCTCAGTTGGGGACGCCTTCTTCCCGCCACACCGGCGGCTTGGTTCGAGGAGTTCATTTGGAGCGGCACACGGGATTCGAGCCCTTACCTTGCGATCCCCGACGCTATCGACTTCCTACGGACGGTTGGAATTGAGTCATTCCGGACGCATGCACGAGGTTTGGCCGACTATGCACGGAGTCGTTTAGGCGAGCGTTTCCAGTTGCCGCCGCTCGCGAAGCGTCCCGACACATGGCACGTGGCGATGGCGCACCTTCCATTGCCCCCGGGCGACGCCCGCCAGTTGCAACATTCGCTCTGGAACAAATATCGAATCGAGGTTCCGATCGTCGATTGGAGCGGCGGGCGTTATGTCCGAGTATCGTGTCACTTGTATAACACCCGCGAACAAATCGATATGCTCGCCCATGCGCTCGAAGCTTTGATTGGCGCGGGCGGGTAGAATGAAGCAAACTCCGACGTCACGGGGGCGGAAAAGGTGTCGGGAGTGAATGGCACTGTCGTCTGGAGTTGAGCGGGCAAAATGGCCGTCGCATGCGCTCAATCGCTACCACCTCGAGGGCCTTTCGGACGCCGCGTGCCTGGTGGTTTGGGACCAGACGGCGGGCGACTGGGTGATCGCCCAGGTGGCCCACCACAAGATCGAGGCGCCGCTTAAGTATCGGTTCTATCGGGAGCAAGCGATCTTGGTGGCGGCCTCCGTACGACGGACTTCCAGTCCGTCGCGGCAATGTGCGACGGCCTCCTCTCTCCTCGTACGACGGACTTCCAGTCCGTCGCCTCACTGAGCGCACCCCCCCCCCGCTGCCGCCTGCCCAGCCTTCTTTTTTCCGACTTTTTCGCCCGATTGCCAACGCCAATCGTTATCCCTCCAGAGACGCCAAGCTTCACGGCGAGCTTGGCACGACGGAAAGCTATTTACATCAGGGGTTTAGCGATGAACAAGGCGATTGCGGGCGGGGCGGGCGGAGTGCTGGCGTTGGTGGGCCTGTTCTTGGTGGCGGGCCGAAGCCTGGGCGATTTGGGCGGCTACTTTCGGGCGTCGGCCGAAGGAACGGTGGCTCAAATCGAGGAACGGATTCCCGACGAAGTCCACGATCGAAAACTGACGCATGACCTGACGGTCGTGCGGAAAGAGGTGATTGACCGGCAGGTTCAACTGAGCCAGTCCAAGACCCAAATCTCGCAGCTCCGCGACGATGTCGGGAAGTTGGAAACCAGCACGGCGACTCGCCAGCGGCTACTGGCCGACGCCTACCCGATCCTCGAAAAGGCGGAAAACAAGTCGCAGGAAAAGGTCCGGTTCGCGAACGCCGAGTATCCACTGGCCGAGTTCCAACGGCACATCGACGACTTAATGGCCGCGCAGGACGCCGACACGAAGCAGCTCGAAATCAAGCGGTCCGGGCTGGCGCGGCTGGAGAAGAGCGAGAAGGAAGCCGAGCTGGCTTTGGCGGAAATGCGTCGAGCGTTGGAGACGGCCGAACACGAGGTGGCGGTGCTGAAGAGCCGCCGGGACCAAGCCGAAGTCGAGTCCCAGACGCTCGACATGGTCACGGCCGTTTCGAGCGGCGTGACGGCGACCACGGACGGCGTGGGCCGCAGCCTCGACCGCTTGCGAACCGACGTCGTGCGGAAGGAAGCCGAAAACGACGCCAAACGCGGCCTCGCCCCGGTCGCCAACCGCGGGTCATCGAACGCGCTCGCCCGCCAATGGAACCGGCTCGAAGCGCTCAAGAAGTACCAAGACAAGTGACGGGAGCCTCCGGCTCCCGCAGGTGCCTCCTCCCCGTACGACGGACTTCCAGTCCGTCGCGAACATCGCGGCGACGAACTGG
>JBJTOW010000530.1:0-2856 GCA_046074805.1 Planctomycetota bacterium
CGGACTACTCGGGCGTGCGAGTCACCTTTCAAGCATCCCTAGAAAATGCCCGTGTTCCCATGCAGATCGATATCGGGTTCGGTGACACGGTGGTGCCCGATGCCGCGTTCGCCGACTACCCCACGATCTTGGACCACGCTCAGCCCCGGCTCCGCGCGTACCCGAAGGAGACCGTGGTCGCCGAGAAGTTCGAGGCGATGGTCAAGCTCGGGCAACTCAACAGCCGGCTGAAGGACTTCTTTGATCTGTGGCTCTTGTCGCGGCAGTTTGAATTCGATGGCCGTTTGTTGTCTGAAGCGATCACACGGACGTTCGAGAATCGCAAGACTGCCATGATTGCGGTGCCGATCGCGCTGACCGCCGCCTTTGCGAACGACCCGATCAAACAAACGCAGTGGAAGGGATTCGTGCGAAAGTCGCGACTGGAGATCGCGCCCGCCGACTTCCCCGTGGTCGTCGAGGCTCTCGGGCATTTCCTGAGACCACTGGCGGAGGCCCTCTCGAAAGGCGATGAGTTCATGTCGAGTTGGAGTCCGTCCGGACCGTGGCGATGAACCTCGGACCTCTGAGTGAAGAAGCCCAAGGCCGCGGCTACCATATGCTCTCGACGAGCCAATCAACCGCGATGCTGACGCCCCGGAAATCGGCATTCAGATGTTCCCAGGGGCGGCGCCCTTCTCCCTGCGCTATGCCGCGAACTCAAACGTGCGGCCATCGGTGCCAGCTACCCGTCGCCGCCCTCATCAGCCGAGCCGCGCCAGCGGCCGGTTCTCGGCGACCGCGCCCCGGTCCGCCGGAAACCCACCGCAATAGGTGCCAGCCACCTGTCGCCTTTTTAGCGGAGCGGCGTAAGCCGCCCGGTCCGCGAGCCGCTCGATGGAAACGTTGAACCGATGCGTCGACGCGATCGGTGTTGGCGGTTGGGCCGCACCGCGCCATCGGTGCCAGCCACCCGTCGCCGCCCTCATTAGCCGAGCCGCGCCAGCGGCCGGTTCTAAGCGTCGGCGTCCCGCTCCGGCGGAAACCACCGCGCAATCGGTGTCAGCCACTCGTCCTCCTGCCGCACTCCAAAAAGCTCGTAGTCCGTCAAGCGACAGCGGCTAGCGGGGCGGTGGCGGTCTTTGGAGTGCGGCGACTTCAGTCGCCGCTTTCGCGCGTGGCCCATCGCTCGCTCACCGCGATGGGCCGAGCGGGTCTACAAGCCGCTGACCGCCGTGGAACTCAAGGCCGTTCGCACCAGCGTCAACCGGGGCTCTCCCTTTGGAGATGGGAATTGGGTTCAGGCAATCTCGCGGCACCTGAACCTCCAGTCGCTCCTGCGCCCACGCGGAGGAACCAAAAAAGAGTCCTGACACCTTTTCCTCTCCCCTCGGTCGCCACGAAACGAAAAACGACCCGGAGCATGGCCCCGGGTCGTCGAATTCGCTTTTTATTTGACGGGAGTCGTGGTCAGGCACGGACTCCCGTAACGCCGTCGCAGTGCGTCAAGCCGCCTTACTTCGAGGCCGCCAACTGCTTCTTCTTTTCGGCGACGATTTCTTCCTGGATCGCAGCCGGCACCTTGCGGTACGTCGCCAGTTCCATCGTGAACGTGCCTTGGCCCTGCGTCATGCTGCGCAGGTCGGTCGCGTAGCCGAACGTTTCCGCCAGCGGCACTTCGGCGGTGATCGCCGTCGTGCCGTCGCGCATGTCGGTGTTCGCGATCAAGCCGCGGCGGGAGATCAAGTCGCCCACCACCGTGCCTTGGAAGTTTTCCGGCAGCTCGATTTCCAGCTTCATGATCGGTTCGAGCAACACGGGCTTGGCTTCGGGGAACATGATCCGGAAGCAGTCGCGGGCGCACGTCTGGAACGCGCGGTCCGAGCTGTCGACATCGTGGTAGGAACCGTCCTCGACCACCACCTTGGTTTGCACCACGGGGTATTCGGCGACCGGCCCCTTGATGATCGATTCCCGCAACCCCTTTTCGATCGACGGAATAAAGTTCTTCGGAATACGACCGCCGACGATCTTCTCCTCGAAGACGAACGGTTCGGGGCTGTCTTCCGGCATCGGTTCGATGCGGCCGACGATATGGGCGTACTGGCCCGAACCGCCGGTCTGCTTCTTGTGCTTGTAGTTGAACTCGGCGATCTTCGTCGGGGCCTCGCGGTAGCTGACCTTGGGCGGACCGACTTCCAGTTCCACCTTGTATTCGCGGCGAATCCGCTCGACGTAAATCTCCAAGTGCAACTCGCCCATGCCCGCGATCAGGATTTCCGCCGTTTCCTCGTCGTTGAAGACGCGGAACGTGGGGTCCTCTTTGCGGGACCGCTGGAGGGCTTTGGCCAGCTTGTCCGAATCGGCACGGCTCGATGGCGTCACCGAGACCTTGATGACCGGTTCGGGAACAAACATGCTTTCCAGGGTGCCGTACTTCTGCTCGCCGGCGTACGTGTCACCGCTCGCCGCGTCGATACCCATGATCGCGACGATGTCGCCCGCCTCAGCCACGTCGATTTCCTCGCGTTTGTCCGCGTGCATCTTCACGATGCGGCTGAAACGCTCGGTCCGGGTCGTGCGTTGATTGACGTACGTTTCGCCCTTCTTGATCGTGCCTTGGTAAATCCGCATGAACGTCAACTGGCCGAACGGGTCGTCCATGATCTTGAACGCCATGCCGATGAACGGCTTCTTCGGATCCGGTTCCAGCTTGAACGTCTGCGTCGGATCATCCCACTTCTTCGCCGAAATGTCGCGATCAAGCGGCGACGGGAGGTAGCGGACAACGGCGTCGAGCAGCAACTGGACGCCCTTGTTTTTGTAGGCGGAACCCATGAAGACCGGGGTGGCGTCCTGATGAAGCACCGCCGACCG
>JBJTOW010000531.1:0-5161 GCA_046074805.1 Planctomycetota bacterium
TCCGGCTCCCGAAAGCGAACTCGGGAGCGGGACGCTCCCGCCACGCGACCGGGCGGCTTTCGCCGGCGGCGATATGCTGATAGAAACCGAGGTCGAACCAGCGTGTTGCGAGTTGGAGATGCTACGCCGCTGTGGATTCAATTCGCCCAACCGTTTATAAGCGGCCTTAAAGCGAATCGTTGGGCGACAACCGACTGCCTTACGCGATTCGCTGCGCCCAAAACGACAACCCTGTGATCGGCCCATTTCAGACCTCTTCCAGCTGACTTTTGGCATCGCCGAAGGTCTTGGGTCGAATATCGGTCTTGTCCATTAGCGATAGGAACAGGCGGCAGAGTTGGCGGTCGGGCTTGCCGCTATAATCCAAAACGCGGCCGCCTTGAAGCTTGCCACCGGCGCCGCCCAACAGAATCACCGGCAACTGGTCGTTGTTATGCAAGGCCCCGGCCATCATGCTCGAACAGTGCATCAACATGGTGTTGTCGAGCAGCGTCCGATCGCCTTCCTTGATCGCGTCGAGCTTCCGCGCCAGATACGCGAGTTGCTCCATAAAGAACTGATTCACCTTCAGCCAGTCGCGGCCGTCGCTGTGCGAGAGCAAGTGATGGATCATATAGTCGATGCCATGTCCGGCTTGCTCGACACTGCTCAGATTCGGAAAGCGTAACGCGCTGTGGTCGTTGTTAAGCTTCAGCGTCGTCACGCGTGTTGTGTCGGTCTGGAAACCGAGCACAAGAATGTCGATCATCAGACGCATATGCTCGGCGATATTTTGTGGAATGCCATCCGCTGGACGATCGATGTTCGGCTTATCAAGAGTTGGCTTCCACCCCTGCAATTCGCCCCGTTTGCCCGCACCGGCGATGCGCGTCTCGATCTCGCGGACACTGTCGAGGAACTCGTCCAGCTTCTGTTGATCGCCCGAACTAATCTTCCGTCGGAGATCTTTGGCGTCGGCGAGCACCGCATCCAGCACGCTTTGATCTTCGGGCGACGACGCGTCCTTAAAGAGCCGATCGAAAGCCAACGCGGGATACAGTTCGAGCGGCGTCGGCGTGGTCGGCGAGCTCCACGAAATGTGCGAGCTGTACAACATACTGTAATTCTTATGCACAGATGGATTCGAAGTCTCGCAAGCGAGGACGAGGCTCGGTACTTTCGTGCTCCGGCCGTAGGTTTGGGCGATCACCTGATCGAAGCTCGTCCCCGAGCGAATCTCGCCGCCGCTCGCAATCGGAGCTCCCGAAAGCATATTGCCCGTCTGCGAACTATGGATATTTCCCTTGCGAGCTTCCTCGTGATACAGCCCGCGCACGAAGACCAACTTCTCGCGGAAATCGGACAATGGGGCCAGCACTTGCCCTAGCTCCATCCCGCGTCCTTCGCCTTTGGCCCACCATTCCTTCGAATGAAAGCCATTGCCGGAAAACGTGACGCACAAACGGATCGGCGCGTCGCTAGCAGCTTTCGTTGATTTGGCTTGGTCGCCCCATACACGAACCGATTCCAGCCACGGCAAGGCCATCGAGACTCCGACACCGCGCAGGAATGTTCGCCGCGAGAACTGATGAAGTTGCATGAAAATTCTCCTGTTATGTTTTGAGACTTGAATATCGTTGGTCGTTCTTGGTTGGTGAGACCTGCGGCTTTTCGCGGAGCGAAACGCGAAAATCATGGCGCGGTGCCGCGAATTTCGCGGAATTGGGGACTGCGGACAATTTGCTCGATCATCCGGCCGATACTGCCGCCCTCCGTTTGGGCAAGGTTGTCGATCAACGGTTGATCGGAAAGTCGAGCGCCGCGGCCCAAGGCGTAGCCAAGCAACTTGCGGCTGAACTGACGCAGGAAGTCCGTGCGACGCTGCTTCGCCAAGTAATCTCGCAAGCCAGCGAGGCCATCGACCGCTGTTTCATCGAAGAGCACCGTCTTGGTGTCGGCGGCGCGCAACCGGCCTATGGCGTCAAACCCCTCGAGCGCGAAGCCATAGGGATCGATGCGTTTGTGACAGGCGACGCAACGCGGCTCGGAACTATGCCGTTCAATCAACTGACGTTCGGTGAGTCCTTGCGGCGCTTCCTCTGGCAATGTTGGCACGCCCTTCGGCGGATTCGGCACCTTCTCCCCAAGCAGCGTTTCGCTGACCCAAGTGCCGCGCAGGATCGCGCTAGTCCGCGAGGCGCCAGAGTGTTTCGCGAGCGTCGCCGAGAACCCGAGTACGCCACCACGACCGTATTTCTTGACGCCATCGACTCGCCGCCAATCGGCGCCATCGATCGGAATTCCGTAATGCTCTGCGAGCGGTTTATTGAGAAATGTGTGATCCGCCGTCAACAGTTCGAGAACGCTGCGATCGTTTTGGAACAGATCGACATAGAACAGAGCGACTTCTTCCTGCATGGCTTCGCGGAGCGGTTTGAACGACGGAAAGTGCCGCTCGCTCTTCTCATCGAGCGAGGCGACATCGCGAACATGCAGGTACTGGCATCCGAACTCTGTCGCGAGCCGGCGGACTCGATCGTCCTTCAGCATGCGGCGCGCTTGAGAGGCCAAGACATCGGGCTCCCGCAATCGGCCCGCGGCGGCCAGTGAACGCAGTTCATCATCCGGAAGCGACGACCACAGGAAGTAACTCAGCCGCGACGCGAGTTCCCAATCGTTAACCGGCCCCGTGCGTAGCGCTGGAGTTTCGCTGCGATAGAGAAAGGCCGGCGATGTCAGGATTCTCACCAGCATCAAACGCGGCTCAAACTTTTTCAGATTCGCGGCCTCGGTCGCGGTGATAGGCCGACGCCAAGCCTTCTCGGCAAAGGCAAGCAGGGCGGTCTTTTGAGGTTCGACGGCCGCCTTCTTCTGCTCTTTGAATCTGGCCGCCGCTTCCAATATCGGCTGCCGTAGCGGCTCCAAGCGTTTATCGCCGTTCGGGGCGTTCGGACCGTCTTGAGTCGAAAACTGCCAGATTTGCTCGTAGGCGTCGACCAGAGTCAGCGCGTCTTCGCTGATGAAATGCAATTCGTCCCACAGGCGGTCGAGCGCGGAACTTTCCGCCTCGTCAAGGATCAGCCTTCGCAGCGGTTCATCTTCGCGATGGAACAGAGTAAGCGTCACCACCTCATCGACGGGCACGATCTTCGTATAGCACAGCGCGGCGGGGAAGAGCGCGCGGAACTCGTCAAAGGCCGCCTCGAAGCGGCGTCGGGCCGGGCTGTCATTCGCGACCAGTATCGGGGCGTCGAACATCAGCGGTGGCTTACTGCTATTCCATGCGCCGCCTTCTTGAGCCGACGTCGCGTTCGTCGCGCGAAGACCGGCCGCCGCAGCCGGCTTGGTCGTGAGCACCTGCATCTGCACGCTCGCTTCCGCCGCAGTCGCCGCATGCAGGCGCCCCGTAGCGACAAACTCGGCGCCCGCGATCAGCGAATTCGGAAGTCGCACTTCGATTATCGACGAAGCCTGCACGCAGAGGCTCGTCAGCGCGACTTCGCCACCTTGCGGATGCTTGCCAAACAGAAGTGGATCGAGGCCGTAAGCCGAATCCTCCACATTCGTTCCCGTAGCGGATGTATCAGGCTTCACCGAACGCCACGCTTCGGCGAGAAGCGGACCATTGAACGAAAGAAGCTGCTGCCTCAACGCCCTATCCGCTGGACTCGCCTGAGTCGCTGACGCCGGATCCTGTTGCAGCAACTGCTGCACTTTCGAGGCGATTTGCTCTCGCTCCGCGGCCTCGCTTGACTTCCGCCACTGCGAGAGCAGCGATGCGGCGTCGATCGCGACCGCAGGCGCGTCCGTTCCTCGGGCGGGCTGACTGAGGAAATACCACACGGCATTGTTGCCGTGCCGATCCGCATGCGGATTGCTCGCGAGGATATCGGAGGAGACATCTTTTGCGAGATCCCATTCGAGTTTTCCGTCGCCGATGGTCAGATTGATCGGAGTGTGATCACACGCGTGGTCGCTTCCTTTGGGATCGATCACGAGCGCAAGCACGTCGCCCGGCATCACCGTGACGTCCGATAACGGACCGAGCGGAATGACCGACGATCCTTTGCTTTCACCGGCCGCAAGCACTTCGCGCGTCTGCCCGCGTCTGAGTTCCAACGCGTAAGCAATGCCGTTGCCGCAAGTCGTATGACCGTCTTGCACCGAACCGCTGATCTGCAACTTGCCCGCAACCGGACTGCGCCAAGCAATGACCGTCGCCAACTTCGGGGACGGATGTGTCGCGATACTGTGTGGCTTCATCTCGCCGGGAATGTTGACCGTCGCGTCGGAGGAATTCGCCAGGACGCTTAGCGCGTTTTCTCCGACCCAGCCTTTAACGAAGTTGTAGTTCGCGACACCCTCGATTTTTCTTGAGATCAGCGGTTCCAGAGCGGCGGCGCCGCCACCGCCACTGGCGATGCCAAGATAGTTCAGCCAACCACCTAGAACTTGCGGATCAACCTTGTGTTTCCGCGCTAGCGCCGCGACTTCGGGACGCTCAGGCGCGTTCATCGCTTCGGCGGCCGCCGCCAAACATCGCGTCGCGCCTTCCACCACGGCGTCTCGATGAAGTTCCATTTGGCCCATTACCGAGCGGACGTCGCGCAACGATAACTCGCCGCGTCCCGGCGTGATGAGCCGGGCGTTCTCCCACATCGCGAAGTCATTGGCGTTCCCGTCACCAGCATCGTTGGTCGCGAGATACAACGTGAGATCGCCGCCATCGGGCGGAGCCTGCAACTTCAGACGGAATTCATGCTGGGCGGCAAGCGGTGTCACCGCCTCAAGCCAGCTTTTTGGACCACCTACTTTTCCGAGATGCCCGACGTTGGAGAAGCGCCACAACGCCCTTTGCCAAACCTCCATGTCAGCCGCGGCAACCTTGCCTTCGCGCCATTTAGCTCGGAGCGAGTCCAACACGAGCGACCGATTTTCCGCTCGCTCCGGTTCACGCGCGTTCAGCATGTTCCAAAGCAGTCCGAGATACTTCGCACTCAGACCGCGTTCGCGGGCGACATCAGCGACTTTTTTCGACCCATCGCCGAGTGCCTTCCGCTCCTGGGTGACCGCCGTGAGATACTTGTCCAACGGCAGAACGCCACCTTTGGAGCTGACCTTTCCCGTTCCGCCAACTTCGACAGACTGTTCTCCCGTGTCGCTATGCCGCGCGTAGAACGCT
>JBJTOW010000532.1:0-3541 GCA_046074805.1 Planctomycetota bacterium
AAGCCGGATCGCGACGGTCGAGCCAGTTCAGCACGACGACATCAGCCATCTGGATCTGGTCGTGGAACACATCGCGATGTACGACTCGCGGATTTTCAAAATCTTGCGGATCGACCAAGCAAAGCGTTGCTCGCAGGTCGATCAAATCGGCGAAGCGGCCGGTGCGGAGCGTGTCGATCACACGCGCCGGATGCCCGGCGCCGCTAGGTTCAATCAACAACCGGTCGGGACGCGACGCGCGAATGAACTGCTCCAGCATCGGCCCCAATGGCAGCGACGTCGAACAGCAAAAACAGCCGCCGCCGAGTTCTTGCACCGCGACGTCCGGCGAACCGTCCTCCAGCAACGCTTGGTCGATCGAGACCATTCCATACTCGTTCACGAACACCGACCATCGCGAGCTCGCCGGCCGACGTGGCAGCAGCCCGCGGATCGCGGTCGTCTTGCCGGCGCCGAGAAAACCGGTGATCAAGTTCGTCGACACGCGGGTCGTCGCCGCGCGTGCCGACAGCGGTTCGCCAGAGCGACTCATGGCCGATGCGTCCGCCTGGAACGTGGCCGCGTCATTCGTCGGTCACGCACCCTTCGGACGCTGACTTGACGCTCTTGATGTACTTGTAGAGCGTGCCGCGAGTCGCCTTGTAGGGTGGCGCCTTCCAGGCGGCGCGGCGCGCGGCCAGTTCGGTGTCCGACACATGCATGTCGATGCGGCGTCTGTCGGCGTCAACGGTGATCTTGTCGCCTGTCTTGACCAAGGCGAGCGGACCACCCTCCTGCGCCTCGGGCGTGATGTGGCCGACGATGAATCCGTGCGAACCGCCCGAGAAGCGGCCGTCGGTTAGCAGCGCGACGTCGGACCCGAGCCCGGCACCCATGATCGCGGAGGTCGGCGTGAGCATCTCGGGCATGCCCGGTCCGCCCTTAGGGCCTTCGTAGCGGATGATCACCACGTCGCCCTTTTGGATCTTCTTTTGCTCGAGAGCCGCGAGCATTTCCTCTTCCGAATCGAACACGTTGGCCGTGCCTGTGAACACCAGCCCCTCTTTGCCCGTGATCTTCGCCACCGATCCCTCGGGCGCCAGATTTCCCTTGAGAATCTGGATGTGGCCCGTCGGCTTAATCGGCCGTTCGATCGGCTGGACGATCGTTTGACCCGGCTTGAGACCCGGCAGGGCGGAAAGGTTTTCGCCCAGCGTCTTGCCGGTGACCGTCAGGCAGTCGCCATCGAGATAGCCTTTTTCCAGCAGGTATTTCATCACACCTGGCGTGCCGCCGATCGCGTGCAGATCCTCTTGCACCCATTTGCCGCTCGGCTTCAGATCGGCCAGGTACGGCACGCGGTCGCTCACCCGCTGGAAGTCGTCAATCGTCAGATCGACGCCGACCGACCGGGCCATGGCGATCAAATGCAGCACGGCGTTCGTGGAACCGCCGACGGCCATGATGACGACCATGGCGTTTTCAAACGCCGCTCGGGTCATGATGTCGCGGGGCTTGATGTCGCGTTCCATCAGGTGTAACACGGCCGCCCCCGCTTGGAAGCATTCGTCCAGCTTCGCGGGATCCTCGGCTGGAATCGACGCGCTGTACGGCAGCGACATTCCCATCGCCTCGATCGCGCTGGCCATGGTGTTCGCCGTGTACATGCCGCCGCACGCGCCGGCTCCAGGGCATGACAGCTTGACGATCTCCTTGCGTTTCGCCTCGTCGATCGAGCCGGCGAGATACTGGCCGTAGCACTGGAAAGCGGAGACGATGTCGAGCTTCTCGCCTTCGAGGAAACCCGGCTTGATCGTGCCGCCGTAGATCATCAACGCGGGCCGATTGAGCCGCCCCATGGCGATCAAACAGCCCGGCATGTTTTTGTCGCAACCGGGGAGCGCGACCAGCCCGTCATACCACTGAGCGGCCATGATCGTTTCGATCGAATCGGCGATCAGATCGCGGGACTGCAGCGAGTAGCTCATCCCGTCCGTGCCCATCGAAATGCCGTCGCTCACGCCAATCGTGTTGAACCGCATGCCCACCAAGCCGGCCGCCTGCACGCCTTCCTTCACGCGCTGGGCGAGCGTGTTGAGGTGCATGTTGCAGGTGTTGCCTTCATACCAGACGCTGGCGATACCCACCTGCGCTTTGTTCATGTCCTCTTCGGTCATACCGGTGCCGTAGAGCATCGCTTGGGAGGCCCCTTGGCTCTTGGGCTGCGTGATCCGGCGGCTGAACTTATTGAGCGGCTCGCTCATCGTGGAACCTTTAACTGCTGGGAAGCGGGAATCTCGGCCTGGGGACGCGGTTTCGAAGAATTCGCGATTTTAGGGTCGGAAAGCCCCGCTGGGCAGGGTGCGAGGATCGGTTGTCGGTTTCCTTCTTCCTCCTTGTACGACGGACTTCCAGTCCGTCGCAGCACTGGGACGCGTGCAGAGCGACGGGCTGGAAGTCCGTCGTACCACGAGACTCGACAAAACGCCGCGTCGCAACTCAGGCCCATTGCTTGAGCGCGGGGAAAACCGTGGTCAGGAAGAGCCAGCCGCCGGCGACCAGCATCCCGAACGCGGAGACCCACAGGCAGATGTCCCAGAGGAGGCTCGGCTTGATCCGCGAGTCGGTGCGGCGAAACCGGAAGTAGATCGCGGCGAACGACAACATCGGCAGCATCATCGCCTGCATCGCGCCGCTCGCCAGGACCAAGGTGGTCGGTTCGGGATACGCCAGGTACATCACCAAGCAGACCACGGGATAGAGGCCGCTGAAGATTTTCACGATCGTCGGGTTGACGTCGCCGACAAGGCTTTGACGGCGAAACACTCGCCACGCGTCGGCGCTCACGCGCGCGTGGCCGGCGATGGCGACGAAGAACGTGGAATACAGCACGGCGAACGCGCCAAACAGAAACACCGGCCCGGTCCATTCGCCGAACACCGGTTCGTACATGATCGACAACGTGCGAATCATGTCGTTCCCCTTGGGCACCAAATGGATGCGGCCGAGCGTCGCGGCGCCGAGGAGGTAAAACGCGACCGTGGCGAATGTGTAGACGCCCATCGAGCACCACGCGTCCCAACGCATCACTCGCAGCCAACCACGAGCCCGATCCACCCACGCTGTCGATTCATCCTTTGAGCCGACAAACCGCGCGTACCCCTTTTCGACACACCAATACGGGTAAGCGATCAGCTCGTTGGCGCCGACGCCGATGATGCCGAAGGTCGCCAGCGCCGTCGTCAGGGGAAAGAACGTTGATCCATCCGGCATAATTGTCTTGGGCGGCAACCGGCAGCTCAACCCAAGCCAGATGTCCGACCATGTCACGGCCCATTCCGGTTGGGCTTGAAGCATGAACACATTGAGCACCGTGACAAGCGTGAACACGGCGACCATCAGCGTCGAAGCCCACTGGATGAGTCCGTAGCGGCCGGCCACCAGCAACACGGAAGTCACAGCCGTGATCAGCGTCGCCCACAGCAAATGGTCGTTGGCCGCTCTTTCCAGTCCCGGCTGGTCTTTGGTCCCCTTGAGCTTTGCGGTCGACGCGGCGATCGAT
>JBJTOW010000533.1:0-2977 GCA_046074805.1 Planctomycetota bacterium
GAGATCCTCCCCCAATTCCTCCGGCAAATCGGCCGCGCTACCGGTCGCCATGTCGGGCCGCATCGCGCGCACGAAAAAGTCGCCGATCAAAGCTTGCTTGTACCAATCACGGACATCGTCGACGTTGTCGAGAATCGAATACGAGATGCCGATGCCCGTCGCGCCGGCGACAAACAGCACGCCAGCGGTCAGCGTCGTCCGTGTGCGATGCCGCAGCAACTGCATCACCGCCAACCGCCCCTCCAACCGCAGCACGGGCCGCACGATCGCCGCTCCGAGCTGGATCAGCGGTTCCATCACCAGCGGCGAAATCATGACGATGCCGATGAGCAGGAACGGCGCGGCGAACGTTGGCACGATGATCGGAATCAGGCCGAACAACGCGACGGCGATCACGCCGCTGCTCGCCAGCACCAAGAGAAACCCGAAGGCGAGATAACTGCGGGAGACGCCGGTCACGTCGGCGGCCGACACGCGATCCATTCCTTCCAGCGGCGAGACGCGTCCCGCGCGCACCGCCGGGACGTAGGCGCCGATCAACGCGGTCGCCAAGCCGAACAACGCCGCCGCTCCGATTGTCCACAAGGAAATCTCGGCGGGCGGCAATTGCAAGTCGAGCGCCGTCGAGAGGCTGCGGTTGAGCAACCGGCCGATTGTCGCGCCGAGCCCGATTCCCAGGACCACGCCCGCGACGCCCAGCACAAGGCTTTCGCCGAGCAACGACCGGCGGATCTGGCCGCTCGTCGCGCCGATCGCTCGCAGGATCGACAGTTGCCGCCGCCGCTCGCCGACGTTCATCAGAAACGTGTTCAAAATGATGAAGCCGGACAGCAGCAGCGAAAAAATCGTCGAGAGCCGCAAACCCTGCTCGCTGCTTTTGAGCGTTTCCTCCATCAATTGCGTCTGGCGATTGGGCGGGCGCACTTCCAGTCCCGGCGGCAGTTTCGCGGCGATCGCTCGGCGCGTCGCGTCGATGTGCTCTTCTCCGTCGACGACTATCTGGATGAGATTCAATTTGTCGCGGCTGCGGAAGATCGCCTGGGCGCGGGCGAGCGACACCAGCGCGATGCCCGCCTGGCGGACCGCCGTGCCGCCCTTCGGAGCCAGCAGGCCGCAGATTTCGAATGTCTGCAAACCGCGGTTGCTCAGCAGCCTGACGGGGTCGCCGACTTGAAGGCCGAGCCGCCGAGCAACCTCGGTGTCGAGCACGATGTCAGCCATTTTTTCGGGCATGCGACCAGCGGGGATTTCGTAATCGCGGACCTTGCGGTCGACCGCCGAGTCGATGCCTAGCACCTCGAGCGTGACGCGTTGCTTGTTCGCGTACAGTGTGCTGGTGCGGCGGAGCACGGGGGCCGCCGCGACAACCCGCGGCGTTTCCGCCACCTTGGGCAACGCGGAAGCGGCGAACGTCCCATCTCCGGGAATCGACACTTCCAAATCCGCTCGACCGGTGATTGTCGAAAACATCTTGCGATAGGCGCCGCGGGTCGTCGAGGCGGTCATGACGAACGCCACAGTCGCTGCCACGCCGATCACGATGCTGCCCATGGTCAAGAGGGTTCGGCCGGGCCGTGACCACATCGAACGGCTAATGTATTTGCGAAGCGACATGCGAGCGAACCTCGGCGTTATGTGGTTTTGGACGAGGTGGCGGCGGCTGGCGATTTCGCCAACGACGCCATCGACGCGGCGCGATGGTGCGACTCTTCGCGGGCGATGCGGCCGTCGGCTAGATGCACGATCCGGTCCGCCTGTTCGGCCACAGTCGGATCGTGCGTGACCAGGACGATTGTCTGCTGGCGGGTGTCGACCAGTTCGCGGAGCAGAGCGGTCAGTCGTTGGCCGGTGGCGCTATCCAGGTTTCCCGTCGGTTCGTCCGCGAGAAGGAGCGCCGGTTCGATGACCAAGGCGCGAGCGACCGCGACCCGTTGTTGTTCGCCGCCCGACAGCTTGCCGGGCAAGTGATGGCGGCGCGCTCCCATTTCAACCAATTCCAGCACCTTGGCGGCGCGTTCGCGAGCCGTGGCAGGTGGAACTCCATCCAGCTCTAGCGGCAACGCCACGTTTTCCTCGGCGGTCAGGATCGGCAGCAGGTTGAATTGCTGGAAGACAAAGCCGATGCGCCGCCGCCGCATCAGCGTGCGTTCGTCATCGGACAGGGTCGCGAGATCGCGGTTTTCGAGCAGCACTTGGCCGGAGGTCGGCACATCGACGCCGCCGAGCAGTGTGAGCAGCGTGCTTTTGCCGGACCCGGAGCGGCCCATGATCGCGAGTATTTCCCCGCGGCGCACGCCCATGTCGATTCCCCGAACCGCCTCGACGCGCGCCTCCCCCTCGCCGAACGATTTTGTTACCTTGCGAGTTTCTAGAACGTAATCGCCGCTTTCCATAAACTTTCGCCTTGTGACGGTGCCTTCAACGTGCGCTCGCCGACCACGCGGCGCGTCGACGGCCGACCCACTGCAAGGCCGACCCAGTCTAAGGCTCGTCCCAGTCTAAGGCTTGCCGTCCGCTTTGCGAACCGGTCCGAAGGAAGCCGAACCAGCGAGCGACCATGTAAAGGAGCTGGAACCGATGCCAGCCGATATCCATCCGTTCGCACCGATGTGAACCGACCGATAGAACTTCGCGAGACAATTCGATGACAACCTCTGATCCATCGTCCCGACCACAGCCCCACGCCGCGATGGGATCGACCCCGGCCGCTGTTTCGGCTGCCACCGACTCCGTTGGAGCAGTCGCGCCTGTCGCGCATCCCGATCCCGCGCCGGTGCTCGATCTGCTCGAAGCGTTCCGCCGCTCGAAAACCATGTTCGCGGCGGTTTCGCTTGGAGTATTCGACGCGCTTGAGGAAAGCGGCGCGGCGGGGCAAGCGAGCGTTTCCGCCATCGAACTCGCGACACGCCTAGCATGCCACGCGGACGCGCTCGAGCGACTGCTCGACGCGTGCGTCGGCCTGCGGCTGCTGGCCTTT
>JBJTOW010000534.1:0-4568 GCA_046074805.1 Planctomycetota bacterium
TGCCTAATGCGTCTCCAGCCGCTCAGCCAACCGCTCGGCCAGACCCGCGGCCCGTCTTCCGGCGCCAGTTCGAAGTGCCTCAAGGGATTCAAACGGCCGAGTTGCGGTTGGCGGTCGACTTCGCCCGCGCGTCGGTGCGCCTCAACGGCCGATGGATCGCGAGTGTGGAACCGTACTGCCCGCTCCAAACGATCGCGGTGACCGGCGCGCTGCGTCGCGGTCTGAACGACTTGGAAGTGATGCTGGAACCGGTCGCCGGTCCCGCGGCGTTCGCGTTGTCGCTCGCCTGGTAACCGCTCGCCGGTCCGCGAACCACCCTCGTCTCCGACGTCACTTGGCAAGTGTTCGACGGCGACAAGCCAGCGTTCGGCCAACCGGCGGAGCGCCAGCCCGAACAAGGCCAATCATCACAAGCCAAGCCAACGCAAGCCAATCAAGCACAAGGCCAGCCAGCGATCGATCACGGCCCGGTGCCCGACGAACTCTGGGGTATCGGCCGCCGCGACATCGCGCTGGCCGCCGACGAAAACTACGAGCAATGGCGGCAAACGCTGGGTGACGACGCTGCCGAGCGGCGGCCGAAATTCTGGACGGCGCCGGGCTTCGAAGTCACACAGGTCCGCGCGGCCGCCGCCGACGAGGGCAGCTGGATCGCCATGGCCTTCGACGATGAGGGGCGCCTGACCGTCTCGCGCGAAGACCGCGGCTTGCTGCGGTTCACGCTCGATGACGACCGCGCGTCGGTGACTAGCGTCGAGCGATTCGAGCTGCCGCTGGAAGAATGTCGCGGCCTGATTTACGCCGACGGCTGGTTATACGCCAACGCGAACAATTCGCGGACCGTCTATCGATTGAAGATCGGCGAGGACGGGTCGCTCAAGGAACTGGCATCGCTGCGGTCGTTTCCGGGCGGCGTGGGCCACGGTCGCAATGATCTGGCGGCGCACGATGGCCATTTGCTTTCCATTCATGGCGACAGTGTCGCGACGCCCGCGGAAGATGTGCTCGATCTCACCTCGCCACTGCGTCCCACGCGCCGCGGCGATGCGGGGCGGGAAGGCTATCTGCTGCGGTTCGACCGGGCGGGCCGCGAGTGGGAGATTATCGCGTCGGGGCTCCGCAATCCGTACGGGATCGCGGCCCACGCGAGCGGCGACCTCTTCACGTTCGACGCCGACAACGAATTCGATATGGGCACGCCGTGGTACCGCCCCACGCGGATCGTCCAGTTGCTCGAAGGCGGCGACACCGGTTATCGCGAGGCGGGCGGGCAATGGCCGCCGCGATTCCACGACCAACCGGAAAACACGCCGCCGGTAATCGACATCGGCCGCAGTTCGCCGACATCCGTCATGTTCGGCGATTCGCTCGCCTTCCCCGCGCCGTATCGCTCGGCCCTATTCGCGCTCGATTGGACCTACGGCCGCGTCATCGCCGTGCATCTCTTTCCGCAAGGCGCGGGATGGCGGGCGAGCACCGAGCTGTTCCTGCAAGGCCGGCCGCTCAACGTGACCGATTTGGCCGCCGGCCCCGATGGCGCGATGTACTTGATCACCGGCGGACGCAAGACGCAGTCGGCGTTGTACCGCGTCGCGGCGATCAAGCCACCAGCCCAACCGGTCCAGGCTGTTGAAACATCGAGCATCCACGCCGCCGATGCGAATCGATTCGCCACGACGCAGCGCGCTCGACGAGCAAATTTGTCGCGCCTCGCGCGCCAGCTCGCCACAGCGAAGGCAGACACTGCCAATCCTGACACTGTCAAGACTGACGCAGCGAAGCCCGACGCAGCGAAGCCTGACACCGTGATGCTCGACGAGATCTGGTCAGCGCTGGATGATGCCGATCCTTGGGTGCGGCACTCGGCCCGCATCGCGCTGGAACACTTGCCAGTGGATGTTTGGCGGCCACGGGTCGAACAGCTTGCGGAATCGCCGACGCGCGGCGCAAAGCTCCGCTCGCTCGCGGGCCAGTTGGACGCGCTCCTCGCGCTGGCCCGGGCCGCTCAGCCGACCGACCGCGAGTTACTATTGCGGGCCGCCACGCGGATAGCGCCGCAGGACTTGCCGGTTGGGCAGCGCATCGTCTGGGCGCGGATCGTTGAGCTGTCTTGGACAGCCGATCTTCTTGCGCTGCGCGATCCGCTCATCAATCATGCCGTCGCCGCTTGGCCGGAACCAACCGCCGCTCCAGAAATCGCGCTGGAAGGTTCAAACCGCGATCTTCGCCGGCGACTCGCCTTGCTGCTGGCGCGGTTGCAAGCGCGGCAACTGCCCGAACTCGCCGCGCGCGATCTGCTGTCGAGCGACTCGCAGGAGGATCGACTTGCCGGTTTGCTCGCGCTCAGCGACCACCGAGCGGGCTGGACGGCGGCGCTTCGCGAGGCCCAGTTTCGAACGCTGGGAGCGACCGCCGACTTGGTTGGCGGCCAAGGGATGCCCGGGTTCCTGGAGCGTCTGAGAACCGCCAGCTTGGCGACGCTCGGCGAATCCGAGCGGCCCGCGCTGGCGAAACTCGCGGAACCCGCCGCAGCGCCGGACGAGCCGCCTCCACCCGCCCGGCCGCTCGTTCAAACCTGGACGCTGGAGGCGTTGCTGCCGCTGGCTGTCGCGGGAACGGGCAAGGCGGCGACGACGACGGCGGAGGCGCCGAAGGAGGCCGTGGAGCCGACTGCGGCCGTGGCGCGGGCCAACGCGGAAGCGCGGGCCGCCGCTGTAACGCGGGGCGAGCGGATGTTCCAGGCGGCGTTGTGCGCGCGGTGTCATCGCGTGGGTGTGCGTGGGCCAGCGATCGGGCCGGACCTGACGCACGTCGCGCAGCGGTTCAGCCGGCGGGACATTTTGGAGTCGATCGTGCGGCCTTCGTTGTCGGTGTCGGAGATCTATCGCAATTCGCGGGTCGTCACCGAGGACGGCAAGGTGTACACGGGCCGCGTGGTGAGTGCCGGCGACTACCGTTCGCAGACATTGAAATTGAACACCGATCCGTTGCGGCCGAGCCAATGGGTGGAGGTGGACAAACGCACGATCGCGGAATTCCTGGAATTGGGCACGTCGCCGATGCCCGAAGGGCTGTTGAACTCGTTCACGCGGGATGAAATCGCCGATTTGTTGGCGTTTTTGGAAGCCGGCCCGTCCGCCGCCTCATCCAAGGCACGCGGTTTGCCGTAGTAAACGGATGACAGTCATAGTCATTCGACTTCGCACCAAGGCAGTCGCGAAGCTGCCCGCTAGGCGCGCGGCGTTTGCCGCGCGATCGGGCACGGCCCCGCGTCGAAACTGCATTGGGTAACTCGGAGAAGGCACAGGCGACGATGAGCAACATGCAGGCGCAGGCGGCGGGCGGGGCACGGTTTCCGAGTTACGACACGGAGGGCTTCTACGACGAGATGTTCTTGCCGGACGGGCAGCCGCGGGCGCGGGCCGAGTGGTTGTCGTGGCGGTTGCGGCAGCTGTCGGATGGCGAGCTGACGCAGCGGCAAAAGGCGGCGGACCTGGCGCTGCTGAATATGGGAATCACGTTCAACGTCTATGGCCACTCCGCTGGCACGGAGAAAATCTGGCCGTTCGATTTGATTCCACGCATCATCGAGAGCCAAGAATGGAAGTACATCGAGGACGGGTTGCGGCAGCGAATCACGGCGCTCAACCTGTTCATCGACGACATGTACCATGACCGAAAAATCGTGCGGGACGGGTACTTCCCCGAGTACATGGCCAATTCGGCGAAGAATTTTCTCAAGCCTTGCCAGGGGCTCGACCCGCCCCGGCGCCGCTGGTGCCATATCACGGGCACCGATCTGATTCGCGATTCCGATGGCCAGGTCTACGTGCTCGAAGACAACCTACGTTGTCCGTCGGGCGTTTCGTACGTGATCGAGAACCGCGAAGTGATGAAGCGGACCTTTCCGCAGCTGTTCCAGGGGTTGTCGGTGCTGTCGGTCGAGGACTACCCCGAACATCTGCTGAAGATGTTGCAGTACATCGCGCCGCCATCGGCCGGCAACGATCCGAACGTCGTCGTGCTCACGCCCGGCATCTACAACTCGGCGTATTTCGAACACTGCTTCCTCGCGCAACAGATGGGCGTGGAGCTTGTGCAAGGCTCCGACTTGGTTGTGCATGACGGCTACGTGAAGATGCGCACGACCCGCGGCTTGCAGCGAGTGGACGTGATTTACCGGCGGATCGACGACGAGTTCCTCGACCCGAAAACGTTCCGGGCCGATTCGACGCTGGGCGTGCCCGGCATCATGGACGTGTACCGGGCCGGACGCGTGGCGCTCGCCAACGCCCCCGGCACCGGCATCGCCGACGACAAGGCGGTCTACGCGTACGTGCCGAAGATGATCAAGTACTACTTGGGCGAGGAGATGAAGCTGCCCAATGTGCCGACGTTCCTGTGCGCCGACGAAAAGGAACGGGCCCATGTGCTCGCGAACCTCGACAAGCTGGTGATCAAGCCGGCGAACGAGTCGGGCGGGTACGGCATTTTGCTCGGCCCGCGCGCGACCCCCGAGCAATTGGCAAAGTATCGGGACTTGATCGAAGCGAATCCACGCAACTACG
>JBJTOW010000535.1:0-3278 GCA_046074805.1 Planctomycetota bacterium
ACGCTCCGTGCTTTCCGAACGACTTAATATAGTAAGCTCCTTGCACTCCATGTAATAGAGTATGACCGCCGTAGTTTGTGCTGTAGAGAAAGCGGCCATAACGGTCGAAATCAAGCCCCCACGAATTGCCGCCACCTTCACAGAATAGCTCGAACGCTTTCGTCACCGGATGGTATCGCCACACTCCCTGCTGAAACTCGACGCCGCGAATCTTCGCCGTCACGGTGCTCCCCTGGCAACCATATAGCCAGCCATCAGGGCCCCAAGTCAATGAGTTCGCCACGCTGTGGGCGTCTTCCATCCCGAAGCCGGTGAGGAGCACTTCAGGATCGCCATCGGGCCGATCGTCGCGGTCGCGGTCGGCATAGAACAGCAGATAGGGCGTCTGCAATACAAACACACCACCATGGCCAAATGCCAGTCCCGTGGCGAGATTCAGTCCGGTGAGAAAATCGCGGCCCCGATCCGCTTGCCCATCGCCATCGGTGTCTTCCAGGATTGTGATCCGGTCGGCGCCGCGCGGTCCCCGCGGTGGCGGTTCGGGAATACGATCGTACTTCGTACGGGAATAGCGATCGACGGAGACCCGTTTAAGTCCTTCGGGGTTTGGATACTGCAGATATTGGATGACCCACAGTCGGCCCCGATCATCGAATTCGATCGCCACGGGCTGCCGCACGAGCGGTTCGGTGGCCACGACCTGCGTGGAAAAGCCATCGGGCAGTTTCATCCGCTTCACCGCTTCGGCGGCGGGAAAACCTTGCCCTGCGGCTCTCGAAGCGAACATCGTTAACGCCGCTAAGCACACCAACAGCGATCGCGTTCGCATCTTTTAATTCCCAGCCTATGCAGGTGAGGCCGTCTAATCGCGAAAGCGCGACCACTCAAGCCCCAGTTTACGCATTCGCGCGCGCAACGTGTGTGGATTGATCCCCAGGATCGCGGCGGCGCCCGTGCGGCCTTCGATGCGGCCGCGAGTCGCGATCAGCGCCCGTTGAATGTGTGCCTTCATCGCCTCGTCCAACGTAAGGAGACGGGCCTGCGGCGAATCGTCCGACATCCCTAAGGCGACCAACGCCCCCGCGCTTTCGGCCATCGTGGGCTCGGCCATCTCGGGCTCGGCCATCGTGGAATCGGCCAACTTGGACGCATCCACAGTGGGCCCGGCCACATCCGAATCGGCCACGACAGTCTCGGCCATTCCAGCCGCCAAGGGCGGCAGTCCGGTCGTCAAAGAACGGCTCGGCCGCTGCGGATTGGCGAGCACCGCCGCCGTGGTCGAAAGTCCGCTGTCGGCCCCACTTGCCGTCGCAGCCCTGGCAATCGTCTGCGGGTGGGCCGCCAGCGAGCCACCGAAACCGAGCGCCATGGCGACTTCCAATCGCTTACCGTTCCCAAGGATTGCCGCCCGATCGATGACCGCGCCCAGTTCCCGGATATTGCCCGGCCATGGGTAATCGCACAACTGAGCAAGGTCCGCCACCGTCGGCTCGACGTAGGCCAGCCCAAAACGGTTCGCGGCTCGCTGGGCGAAATGGCGCGCCAGCGCAGGGATGTCTTCGAGCCTTTCCCGCAGCCTCGGCAGCAGTATGGGAAACACATTGATGCGGTACCACAAGTCCTCACGGAACGCGCCCGACGCGACCATCGCCGCCAGATTCCGGTGAGTCGCCGCAACGATCCGCACATCAACGCGGATCGGCTGCTGCCCGCCCACGCGTTCGACGAATCCGTCTTGGAGCACCCGCAGCAGCCGCACTTGCGCAGGCAGTGGCAACTCGCCGATCTCATCGAGGAATAGAGTGCCGCCGTCGGCCCGCTCAAACCAGCCTTTGCGTGTGTCCGAGGCTCCGGTGAAACTGCCTTTTTCGTGGCCGAACAGTTGCGAATCGATCAATTCGGCCGGTATCGCTCCGCAGTTCACGCGAATGAAAGGTCCATGGGACCGCGTCGACCGAGCGTGGATCGCGCGTGACACGACTTCCTTGCCGGTGCCCGTCTCGCCCAAAATCAACACCGGCACATCGGACTGCGCGACCAACGCGACACGCTCCATCACGTGCCGCAACCCCGAGTCGGCCCCGACCACTGTCTCCTGCACGTCCTGCCGGCCCAAACGCGACAACAGCGATTGGCGGTCCGCCTCGGCCGCCTCACGCAAAGCCGCCAACTCGTGCAGCCGACGGTCGTTTTCCAACGCCACCGCGAACGGTTCGAGCAACGCCGCGACCATCTCCGAGTGCTCTGGCCGAAAGCTTTTTAAGTAGGGCGCCACCAGGATGAGCGCTCCGGCCAATCCGTCGGGGCCGATCAGCGGCCCGACCAACACTTCCCCCTCGATCTCCTCGGGCACGAGCACCGCCAAATCGCCAGATCGCTGCCGCGCCCGGCCGTGAGATACACCGCCCGCCGCTCCCCATTGCTTCAGCCGCTCGAGCTTGGCTGGGGTGAGTTGCCGCTTGGGCGTCGCGTGGAACGGGCCTGGAACCGGCTGGCCAATCGCGACCGTATCGAGTGACGCATGAGCCACGTCGAGCCGTCGGACCAGGAGGAATTCCAGCGGCAGATGTTGCCCCAACAGCCGCGCGATCGTCCCGCACGACTCGGGAATCTCGATGTGGCGACATGCTTCCTGCCAAACCTCCAGAAGAACGGTGCGGAAAGGAGGGTCTGTGTCGGGCGTTGTATCCGTCATTAGTCACGGCAATCCATGAAATGCCACGGGAGTGTGCCAGCATATATCACGGAAACGGCCTGTCCAGCCGTTCCCCCTTACCTCCCTTGGCAATCCCGTGCCAAAGCCGACGGGCCGCATCGTTGGCACGATCGTTGCGATACGACGTCCCCGGAACGCGATCGATCAGAAAGCCACACCGCCTCCCAACGAGGATTTTGAAGCTATGCCCGTCAAGTTTGCTTGGAACCCCACATCTCCCCTTTCCGCCCAGAATTCGACGGCGGCGAGTCGTTTCGTCCACTGGGGCTGCTTTGCCCTGCTGGCGGCCGCAATGGCGGTCGCGGCCATCGGCTGCGGCGGTGGCGCGTCGAATGGTGCGGGGGGACCGACGGGGGCCAGTTCACCCGGTAAGGCGGGCGCCAAGCCGCAGGTGACGCTGCTGAACGTCTCGTACGATCCCACTCGCGAGTTTTACGAGGAATTCAACCGAGCGTTCGCCGCGCATTGGAAGAAGCAGGAAGGGCAGGAGGTGACGGTCGAGCAGTCGCATGGCGGCGGCGGCAAGCAGGCCCGCGCCGTGATCGATGGATTGGAAGCCGAC
>JBJTOW010000536.1:0-2714 GCA_046074805.1 Planctomycetota bacterium
TTGGGCTGCCAGTGCGACGGGACGACCGGAAACGCGATAGTCCTCGTGGAACGGATCGGCACCGACGGCTCGCAGTGAAAGGTCGGGCAATGGTTCGAGTCGCGAGCCAGCGGACGCTGCGCGCTGGTCGCCGACAAACGGAATCCATGTGGCGAACGAGGAACTGGTTGCGGCCAATCGCTCGGACAACCAGCGTTCAAAAGCCGGTTCGGCCGCCTTACGTGCGGCGTCGCGATCCGACTCGCGTTGTCCGAGCCACGCTTGGGCGACTGCGATGGCGCGCGGAGTGCGCGGCGAGTTATACGCGAGGTACGGTTTCGCGTTGCGGCCCGCAGCGCCCGTTTCATCGATGCTGTTGAAAAACGCCGCGAACTGGTAGTACTCGGTCTGAGTGATCGGATCGTATTTGTGGCTATGGCACTGGCAGCAGCCGAGGGTGAGTCCAAGCCAAACGGCGCCGGTGGTGTTCACGCGGTCGATCACGTAATCGATCCGGGATTCCTCGGGATCACGGCCGCCCTCGCCGTTGGTCATGTGATTCCGGTGGAAGCACGTCGCCAGTTTCTGGTCAGCGGTCGCGTTGGGAAGCAGGTCGCCGGCGAACTGTTCGCGAGTGAATTGATCGAAAGGCATGCCTCGGGCGAATGCGTCGATCACCCAGTCACGCCATGGCCAGTTCGTGCGTGTCTCGTCGCCTTGGTAGCCATCCGTGTCCGAGTAGCGGCTCGCGTCGAGCCAGAACCAAGCCAAACGCTCGCCGAAATGGGGCGAAGCGAGCGTTCGATCGACCAACATTGGATACCAAGCTTCGCTCAGGCTGGCGTCCTGTCGGAAGCGCGCTGACTGCCGTGATGATGCGGATGGTTCAGAAGGGCCTTCGGGTAACGCAGGCTCCGAGGACCGCACGCCGTTGTCAATCGCTTCATCGACGGGCGGCAAGCCGAGTAAATCCAAATGGACGCGGCGTGCCAGCGTAGCTGGTGTTGCTTCGCGCGAAGGCAACCATCCGCGGGCTTCGAGTTCACGGAGCACGAAGTAATCGATTGGTTGCCGAGGCCAGGTCGATGCGCGGACGGTCGGCAATCCGGGGCGCTCGATCGGTTCAAAGGCCCAATGTTTTCCCCAGGCGGCGCCTTCGTCGATCCAGCGGCGGACGAGCTTGATCTGCTCGGCCGTGGGGCGGCGTTTCGCGCTCGGTGGCGGCATCATTTCATCGGGGTCGGTCGAAGCGATCCGACGCGTCAGTTCGCTCGCTGAACTATCGCCCGGAACGATTACCGGAGCGGTTTTTCGCAACGCTTCGGCCGCTACGTCGAGCCGCAAGTTGGCGGCGCGCGTCTTTTCATCCTGCCCGTGGCAGTGCAGGCAGTGGTCGGAAAGGATCGGCAGAATGTCGCGGGCGAATTTGATCGACTCGGCCGCCACCGCATCTCGGGCGATTCCCGATAAACCGCAAGCAGTTGCCATCCACACGATCGCGGCAAGTCGGAGGCGGCCGCGGAAATGGTGTGGTGAACCGATTTGCGAAATGGCGGGCATGCATGATCTCCGCGAAGGTCGGCGGGGTAGGCGCTTTCGAACTTCGCGGCGGGACGACAGGAGGCCATGCCAGCATAGCCACCACATGGCGCTCCCATGGAACAAGGCGGGAAGCGGACTACGGACGTCGTTCGCGGAAGTTTTCCTCATCATCGTTTCCGCCATCCGCATCGCCAAGATTGGGAGTCGTGCGTTCACGGAAATTCTCATCGCCGCCGTAACCTCGTCCACCCTCGCGGAAGGTGTCGGCCATCGCTTTCGGGGCCGCTCCAGCGCGAGCGGGCCGAGCGGCCACATTACGGCTGATCCAAACATGGTAGATATCGCCCGAGCGATCGCGGAGCACCATCTTCGCTTCCCTATTCATCGGAATGCGATCGCGGGCTTGCCTGAGTTCTGCGAGGCTGCCAGTCGCGCGTCCGCCGAGCCGAAGGATTGTGTCGTAGCGGCCGATGCCACCCGCCGCATTGAGCTCCTGTGCGGGAGTGCGGGGAATGAAGCTGTCGATCCGCATCCCTCCGCCGCTGGGAAGCACGTAGACGCCCAGATAGCCCGGATAGTTGGGATTCTGCGCGTGCACCATAGCCGGGGTCGCAAACGCAAACGCGACGGCCACCAGCGTCGCTGACAACATCACGACAATCGATTCATTCAGTTTACGCATCGGAAGAACCTCCTGACCTGTCCGAAAAACCAACTCGCGATCAGTTTAGGAGTGTGGCCGCGTTGAAATCAAGTCGAGCGGATTGTCGCGCGGATGACGCTTTGACAAAGCATGGGTAAACAGCTTGCGTTCGCACCGCCGGAACGCGCATCATGCTGCCTTCGTGGCTGTCCACTTCAGCGAAGCTGGCTCGGGAGATTCGGTATGCGTGCTCAGATATGTCGCGTGTGTTGCCGGGCGGAGTTGTGTGTCGGCGCGGGCGTGCTTGCTCGACTGGCCATTCCATGCGGGATAGCGGTTCTTCTCTTGGCCTCGCTGAGCGACATCGCGGCAGCCGCGGAAACTTGGCGAGCAGGCTCGGCCCGAGTGAAGATTACCCCGGAGACGCCGATGTGGATGGCTGGCTACGGCGGACGGGATCATGTGGCGGAGGGAACCACAAGCGACCTGTTCGCGAAGGCGCTGGTGCTGGAAGACGCTCGCGGAACACGCGCCGCGATCATCACGCTCG
>JBJTOW010000537.1:0-9346 GCA_046074805.1 Planctomycetota bacterium
TGGAGACGTCTTGGGGAAAGTACGAGAGGAGCGACTTCAGGGGGTTCGGGGCGGAAGTGCCAAGCCCGCAAATCGCCGTGTCCGCCATCGCTTGGGCCAGCGCGAACAGTTCGCTCTGCTGACGGTCGCCCAATCGGTCGGCGGCGGCTTGGTCGAGCTTGCCGTCGCGCAAATCCTCGCCGATCGAAACCAGTTTCGCCGAACCGATGCGGCACGGCACGCATTTGCCGCAAGACTCGGCCTTGTAGAACTGCTGGCAAGCCAGCATCTGCGCCACGAGATCGGCGCCCTCCGCGTAGACGACAATCGCCGCTCCGAGCATCAATTTAAGTTGTCGAGTAACGCCGAGATCGAGCGGCAATTTGCGAAGATCGAAAGTGGTCGCGTCATCGCCCGCCAGCCGTTTGACTTTCTCCCGCGTGTCGGGACTGAACGAATCAAGCGGTAGCACTGGCGGCAGGAAACCGCCCGATGGCCCCGACAGCGCGAAAGCCTTGATTGGTTTGCCGCCTTTGATGCCGCCGCAAAATCTGTCGAGCAATTCGCCAAGCGTGATGCCGATCGGCACTTCGTAGACTCCGGGCTTTTCCACATCGCCGGAGACGGAAAAGAAACGGGCGCCTTGATAGCCCGAGCGGCCGTGATCAGCGTACCAACGACCGGAGCCGTCACCAGCGATGGCGATTGCGGGCGCCCAGGCGAGCGTCTCGACATTGTTCACCAGCGTGGGCATGTTCCACAGCCCATTCGTCTGCAATTCGGGCGGGCGATTCCGTGGTTCGGCCCGTTCGTCCTGGATCGCCTGGACCATCGCCGTTTGCTCGCCGCAGATGTAACCGCCTGGGCTCACGAAAACCTGCAGGTCGCAACGCAACCCCGAGTTAAGAATGTTGTCGCCGCACAAGCCCCGTTCACGCGCCCACATGATTTCCCGCCGAGCCGCTTCGATCGCTTCCTCGTATTCATGCCGGATGTACAAGAAAGCCTGTTCGGCTCCCACAACCAGAGCGGCGAGCAAAATGCCTTCGACGACCAGATGCGGCGCGCGCAATAGCAACTCGCGGTCTTTGAACGTGCCCGGTTCGCTCTCGTCGCCGTTACAGGCGACGTAACGACGTTCGCCGATTGCCTCGCGGACTTCGCTCCACTTCTTGTACGCCCGCCCACCCGCTCCACCCATGCCGAGCAGATTGGCCGTTTGCAGCGCCTTGATGATGCGGATGCGCTCACTGTTGAAACTTGGATCGGTCGCAGCGCTGGCGACGAACCGGCGAATCGATTCGTAACGCGCTTCGCGGGGTTGACCGCTGTAGGCGTCAATTCGCCAAGCCGCCGGATCCTGGCTCGGTGGATAATCGCCATCGCGATCGTCGGGAAGAGCAGCGTCGGCGCGGCCCGCGAACACAGCATCGGCCACCGCGACCACCTCGGCGATTGGCCGCCCCATCAACGCCCGAACTTGATGTCCATGGCTATCGGCGGCTCGGCTGTCCACGATAGGACTTTCCACACCATGGCCTGAATGGCCAGGCGTTTGGGAGTTCACCGGGTGCGAGTCGGCGTCGGCATGCTGCGCGATACGGATGGCCGGCGCGCGGTCGCACCTTCCAAGGCACGAAACGCTGCGTACCCGAACCTTGCCGCCATGCGCCGCCGCGACTTGCCGCAACGCTTCGATGTACTGCGGCGCTCCCCGCAACTGGCAAGCCATGTCTCGGCAGACGGCCACCTCGAATTCCGGCAGTGCCGCCGCCCCGCGACGCTCGTCGTCATCGGTGGGAAACACGGTGAAATGCGGAAAAAAAGTCGCCACCTCATGGATACGATAGAGCGGCACGGACAGACGGTTGGCCAACGCCGCCAGTTGCTTGCGTGGCAGGTAGCCAAACGTGTCCTGCAAGCGCAAAAGCTCCTGAACAATCATGGTCGCGAACCCTCGGAAATCGGAAGCGCGGGATCGTCGAGCCGTTCCGCGATCGCTCGCAATAACGGCTCGATGACGCTCGGATCGAACGCCGCTGGAGTGTCGTAGAGTGTCGGCCCGACAGCCATCGGCGTCGGCCCATCAGCCGTCCGTTTCGGACCTTCTGCCGCGCCTGTCGCCGCTTCCGACATCGCAAACGAAGTTTGGCCGGACAAAGCCGATCGCAGCCGCTCGAGCGCTTCGACGAGCGAGGCGACCGGCGTGCCAGCGACCGGCGTGCCGACGACGGGCGTACCGACGACCGGCGTGCCGACGACCGGTGCGCCAGCGATGTCGCTGGCGAGCGAATCGGCGACAAGCGAATCGGCGACAAGCGAGTCGGCGGCGAGCAAGCGTTCGACAGTGGCGTCCCACGAATCGGTGCGTCGAGCATCGCGAAACCGGCTGGCGAGCCAGCGGGTGAACGCGCGGCGATCGTCGGCGGTCGCAGGCCCGCGTTTCGCGACCTCGTCGATCGAACCACGCAACTGCTGAATGGCGGCGCGACCGAACTCGTTCGGCGATTCGAATCTCTCCACTTGCCGATGGAGCGTCGCGAACGCTTCCAAGTCAGCGGCACCACGCGTGGATCGCGTGGCCGTCTCATGGGTGGCTAGGGACAACAGAGATTCCAGGGCATCGAGGCTGGGGCGAGGCTGGCCACGACGCGCCGCGGCGCGAGCCGCTGTGGGCCGGGGTCCCGTCGGCGGCGACAACGCATGATGGCAGTCGCCGCACGCGAACTGGGCGAAATCAGCGGCGACGCCGGGCAAGGTGCCGCGATGCTCCAGTTGGTCGAGCGTGCGGTGCGCGGCGGCGACCTGGCCAGCCAACCACTGATCCAAGTGTTGGAAGCGGGCTCCCGTCGCGGCGAAGCGTTTGGCCGCGACGGCGCGTTCATCCCAGTGACGCGGGTAGTTCGCGACGAGCGAATCCAGTTCAAAGACCATCCGAGGATGGCCCGCGGCGATCAGATCGTGATTCACATCGAAGACTCGCTCGCCAACGCGTTTGGGGCCCAGGTGGCATGAACTGCAAAGCTCGCCCCTGGACAAGACGGTCGTCGCATCCGCAGCGGCCGCTGGCTTCCACGTGGCCAGATAATGGCCCTCCGTCCAGGCAGCCGACTCGGCGGGATGGCATGAGCCACAGGTTACGCCCGCCAGTGCTTCCGACGGAACTTCGGGCCGTTGCGACGTAGCATGGCAGCCAACACACCGCTCGGCCAGGAACCGAGCGTAAGCTACAGGCTCGGGATCCGGCGCTGGCACAGTCTCCGTTTCGATGTGGGCCGACATCCGCTGGAGGTTATCGTAGATCTCCACCGAGCGAGGCGCGTAAAGCACGGCGAAGGCGCGGCGATGGGGATCAACGAGCGACCAGGTCGTCGATGCGTTTCTCCAGTCACGCGGGAGATGAGGCGGCGCGCCACCATCAACGCTGAGCGAGTTAGCGGCTGACGCTCCACTTGATCGGAAGTCGCCAGTGGTTGGGCCGCCGTGACAAGCCGCCGCTGAACAGCCACTGTCGTCGAGCCTTGTCGTTAACACGGCAGGTGGCGCCGTCGATGAGGAACGGACGGAGGGTTTCGCGTCTGGCCCGGCTCCCCACAGCACGGCCATGGAGGCGGCCGCACCGAGTCCCACAGCCATGCACTGGCCCAGCTTCCAAGAAAAAGACTTCACGGCGTTGTCCCCGTCGACGATTGCGGGCGGGGAAAGCGGCCATCGAGCCAATCTCGGGTGCTGATTCGAGCGGACGAGGGCGGCAGGTGGGACGACCCGCCGGGGCCGTGTGGAAACTCATTCGCGGCATGGTAGCGATGGCAGGTCACGCAATCCGCACGCACGGCGACAGCCGCTTTCGTGTCGGCTGGCGAGTCGCCATGGCACTGGCGGCAGTTGTCGATCCGCGGAATCTTCGGCTTCGAGTCGTCGATAGGCGGTTTTCCGCCGCCGGTCCATTCGAACGACGAGGCCGCATGGCACGCATCGCAGCGCATGGCCCGGTGCGCGGAATGGTCGAAGCCGCCCTTCGGCAACCAAATGGCGGGAATCTGTGTCGCGCCAACCGTCAACAGTTCGTCATTACCCCCTGTCGCGTTGACAGTCTTGTTGATGGAAAAGGGGTGGCATTTGCCGCAATGACTTTCACCCGCCAACTGTCGTTCCGCCTGTTGGACGCGAGCCGTGATGGGAATCGCGTCGATTCTCGTGCCAGTCGCCCGACCGTCCTCTTTCCCACGCAGCGAACGCCCAGGCACAAACCGCCTGGGAATCAACGGGCTGTCGCTGGGAGCGGCGAGCTTCCCGTCGGGTGCGGTGGCGACACTTGCCTGAGTTCCGGCATTCGAACTATCCGGTGTGCTTGGGACAGTCGTCACGTCGGCCTCACTCGCCGCCGCCGCGCCCCGGAGAAGTCGGCGGATCGTCGCCGGCGCCGAGGCGTGCGGGATCGAAGCTCGTGCAGCCGCGTAGGGACCCTCGATGGACACCGCCAGATCAGCGTCGTGGCAAGACGCGCAGTGGCGATCATAGCGAATGGGCTGCGCGTAGGCTCCCGTTGCGGGCACGTCTGTGGGTGGCGACGCGCTCCCTACCCCCACGCGTCCCGTCGTCGAATCAAACTCGTGACAGGCCGAACAATCCAGTTGAACGACCGTATCCGGGGAAGCGTCGAGTGGATACCCAAGCAATCTCCAATGGGACTTGTCGATCGCACCGAGACGTTTCGGGGCTGAAGCCTTCGCGTCCCGAGCGAACTGGCCTGGCAACAGATGCAGGCGATGATTGAATTTCAGTCGCCCCGGATCGCCACGATCGAGGCTACGAAAGTCGGGATGAGCCGCCCAAGACGCGACATTCGCAGCCACGGTATTCGCAGCCACAGCATTTATAGCCACAGCATTCGCTTCCGATACGTTCGCTAGTGAACTGGTCGCCCATTGGGAATGGCGAGAGATGTCGGCATGGCAAGCCACACATCGTTCGCTGGCGACCTGCTTCAAATCAGCGTCAACGCCAGCGTGGTCATGATGGCAGGCGGCGCACGTTTCCACCTGGTCCGCGATCTGTTTTGGATGGTGGCTCGCGGCGGGGTGACAGGCGACGCATTTTTGCTCGGCAAGAACGCGCGCAGGTGTCGTCCCGCCCATTAGCCACTGACGCAGGGATTCGCTGCCGCCCGCGTGAGGATTGAGCGGTGCGCCGGGGAAATGGCAGGCGTCGCAGCGATCATTCCAGGCAGCGTGGACAAGGGTCACATGGCCTGGTGAGAACTGCTGTGCAACTGGACCACCTCCATAGCCCGCGACGACCCAGCCTGCGTAGGCGGCGCCGGCGAGCGTCGCGACAGCGGTGATCAACCACTTTACTCGATCAAGAGCCGTCCACCGCTTGTAATAATCGAGCGGTATGCGAAGTGCTCGCTGTTTCGCCGGCGATTGCGGAGGACCGACAGTAGAACTCATGGGCGATTTTCGCGGAACGGAGACGCGGAAGCACTAGGCATACAGCAAGGCGCCGACAACATGGGCGATTAACAACCAGATCAACGCGACCGACAGCGGCAAGTGAATCGACAGCCAGCAGTGCAGCGCCACGTGCAGAGTCTTCTGTCGTTGCAGCTGTCGGCGTTGTAGACACAACGCTTCGATCTGATCGATCGCCGGCGCGACATCGCGGACAACGCGGCGCCGAAGATCGTCGAAGTACCAGCGGATCCGATCGACCGACGAAAAATCGGCCGATTCCGATCGGCCAGTCGAAAGAAACGCGACCACCCGTTCGCGAAGTGCCGCGTGCAATTCCGGAGCCTCGGCGGCGAGCGGCCGCTCGAGCTCGCCCTGGGGCGTAGGCGTGACGATCGTGCCCACGCGGCGGGGAGCTCCTACAACCAGAGCGTCTCGTGTTCGCGGACGGGCCGCGTTCGATTGGCCGGCTCCTGAGTCGCTGGCCCGTGAGTCGCTGGCCCGTGAATTGTCCGACCATGTTGGGTCGGCCGAGCCGCCAAACGTTCCCGACTGCGTTTCAAAGTCATCCCACAGGCCGCGTGGTCCCGGCCCGGCGTACCGCTGGGCCAAACGCACAGCGTCCAAAGCGAACTGCCGGCCCACATTATCGATCTGGGAATAGATGGTTTCTTCGGGAATCGCGTCTGTGATCAGTCGCGGCAGCACATTTTGGAGAGCCAACCCAGCCACTCCGCTGGCAATCACGACGGCGAAGAACCAAGCCAAAGCCGTGGTCAGCGGACCACCGAACTGAAAACCGCTATGCATGAAGACGAGGGGCACGGCAAGCAACCCGAGCCAGATATGGGCCGCCATCCATGCTTTCGCCGAGCCGACAGGGATCCCGAGAATCCGGCGTCGCGCGCGGAACCAACGCGTCTTACGCCCGACTAGCGCGAGCTCGAACAGGCAGATGACGCCCGCGACAACGCCCAGCGTCAAACCAACTCGGGAACCACCGCCCGGCAATGCCCCGAGCGTCCTCCATTCCCAGACGTACGCGGCGGCACTCGCGGCGAAGGCCACGACCGACAACGCGAGCCAGCGCGCGTGAAGGCTGCGAAACGTGTCCCGATGGAATAACACTGTCCGTTTCCCCAGCCGCTTTCCTAGCGAAGAGATACCTTTCAGCCCGGGGAACTGTAATCGCTTCCGCCGTCAACTGTCAAACGCGCGACGACTTCTCCGCCGCGAGGTCTCGGAACGGCCCCCTGTGGCCGCCATCAAAACTTAATGAGGTTCCTGCGATGCTCGTCATAGTCATCGAAATCCACTTTTTTGACTCTCAGCCGCAACAAAACTCAGGTGGTCAACGTTTCCCCTCTACACTCATCTTTCGCCGCGATCGTTCGCGCGGCCCGGAAGTTCGCGATTCAAGAAGAGGTTTCCGATGAACGGCCACGGTCAATGCGAGGGAACTTTCACTCCGCCGCGGTGTCTCGAGCGGCTCATGCGGCTTGGTGTCGCCCTGGCGATGGCTGCCTTCGGCGAGCGATACGTACTCGGCGAAGACTGGCCCGGATTCCGTGGCCCCGGCGGTTCGGCGATCAGCCGCGAAACGGATCTGCCGCAATCTTGGTCCAGCCGTGAAAACCTTATGTGGCGAGTCGCCTTGCCCGGCGCCGGAGCCTCCAGTCCCATCATCGTGGGTGGCCGAGTGTTCGTAACGAGCTACAGCGGCTACGGGGTCCCGGCGGACTCGGTGGTCGAAAGCCCCAAGGCGGATTCCGCCAACATCGCCCGGTTGGAACGTCATCTGACCTGTTTCGACTTGGCGACTGGCGGACAACTCTGGACCCGCTCGATCAAAGCCGAGGGGCCAGAGGACGCCTATCAAGGCTTTTTGACGGAACACGGCTACGCCAGTGGAACTCCGTTCGCGGATGGCGAACGGGTCTACGCTTTCTTTGGAAAAGCGGGCGTCCATGCCTTTTCCTGGGATGGCGAGCCACTCTGGAAAGCCGACGTAGGGAAAGAATCGAGCAGTCGGCGGTGGGGTACGGGGTCGAGCCTGGTCGTGCACCGCGACACGCTGATCGTCAATGCGTCCGAGGAAAGCCAATCAATACGCGGCCTTGATCGCCGCTCGGGAAAGGAACTGTGGAAGGCGAGCGCCGCCGCGTTGGAACTGGCTTATGGCACGCCGACATTAACGACCGTTGCCGGTCAGACCGAAGTGGCGATCGCCGTTCCCGGAGAAGTCTGGGGGCTTAATCCGGAAACGGGTAAACTCAAGTGGTTCGCCGAACACGCCCTGACGGGAAACATTAGCCCCAGCGTGGTCGCGGATGGCGAAACGTTGTTCGTATTCGGCGGATTCCGCTCGGCCGGCAGTTTATCGGTTCGAGCGGGCGGCAGTGGCGATGTCACTCGGACCCATCTCGGCTGGACCGGACGTAACAGCTCTTATGTCGCGACTCCTGTACTGTTCGACGGACATCTTTATTGGATCGACGATCGGGGACAAGCTTATTGCGTTTCGGCGAAGACCGGCGAACTGGCCTACCGCGAACGCGTGGAAGGGTTGACGGCGAGCGGTCGCCCGGTCTACGCCTCGCCGATCGCCGCTGACGGGCGACTGTACATTCCCACTCGCTGGAATGGCGTCGTCGTACTGTCCGCCAAGCCAACTTATGAGCTACTCGCCCGCAACCAATTCGACGCCGACGACAGCGATTTCAATGGATCGGTGGCGATCAGCGGCGGCCGCGTCGTCCTTCGTTCCAATCGCTATCTTTACTGTGTGGGGAAGAAGGGAAGCTAAGGGCGATTCTCCGACTGCCAGCGGCGGCGTGAAGGTGCGAGTTTTGAGTTTTGAGTTTTGAGTTTTGAGTTTTGAGTTTTGAGTTTTGAGTTGATGGGGATCTTTTGGCATCCACATAAAAGGCGTTGCATTGAAATAAAACACCTAAATTTGCAACATCGACAGACATTTTTTTAATTAAATATTGCCATATACATTTATTGCTAAACATAATAGTCCTCACAACTCACAACTCACAACTCACAACTCACAACCTGCAACCTGCAACCTGCAACCTGCAACCTGCAACCTGCAACCTGAAACCTGCAACCTGAAACCTGAAACTCCGTCCCTCCCTCCCCTTACGAAAAGGATCAAGCTATGAAGCGTTGGCTCACAGGATTCGGCGCGGCCGCCGTTGTCTGCGGCTCGGCTTGGGCGATCGCCCAGCCACCGGGTAAACCCGATGGTGGAGAACCGGGCAGGCCCCCAGGCGCTGGTCCCGGTCGAGTGGCTCCTGACCGGCCTGATGGTCCGCGGCCGGGCGGACCTCCGCCTGGCGGATTTCAGCCGGGAGGATTTCAGCCGGGTGGACCGCAACCAGGCGGACCTGGGGGACCTGGCGGACCTGGGGGACCAGGCGGACCTGGGGGACCAGGCGGGCCCGGAGGACAGCGCATGGCCAGTCCGCTGATCGCGGCGTTGGATACGGATCGCAATGGTGAAATCTCAGCGGACGAGCTAAAGAATGCCGCGGCCGCGTTGGGCGCGTTGGATCGCAACAAGGACGGCAAACTGACCGAGGACGAGTACCGTCCACAAGGTTTCCGTCCCGGTTTTGGCGGCCCTGGAGGCCAGTTTGGACCGGGTGGCCCCGGGGGCCCCGGCGGACCAGGATTCGGGCGTCCGGGACAAGGTGGGCCCGAAGGTGGACCACGTCCGCCACGACCCGAAGGTGGGCCCGAAGGTGGACCGCGTCCGCCACGACCCGAAGGTGGGCCGGAAGGCGGACCGCGTCCGCCACGACCCGAAGGTGGGCCCGAAGGTGGACCGCGTCCGCCACGACCTGAAGGTGGGCCCGAAGGTGGACCGCGTCCGCCACGACCTGAAGGCGGGCCCGAAGGTGGAC